>JACQAF010000209.1 GCA_016195145.1 Rhodospirillales bacterium | reverse complement strand
TTCGGCCCGGCGGGCGAGCAGCTCACGTACCCGGTTGCCGAATTTGCGTTCCAGCCCGACCGCGAACTCGATCGCCGCCGGGGTGAGGATCGCCTCATAGCCGGGGCGGATCGGCGCGGCGATCTCGACGCCGGCGGGAATCTGGGGACGGTTTGCGATCTGAGGTTTTGTCGCCGGCTTCGCCGCCGCCCGGATCTTCGCAATCCGTTTCGCCGCTTTTTTGGCGACCTTTTTAACTGTCTTTTTTGCCGGTTTCCGCACCGCAATCTTCTTACGCGCCGACATCTTGCGGGCGGCAGCCTTGCGGGGGGCGGCTTTGCGTGCGCTACGTGTCTTGGTCGGCCGCTTCCGGGCGGCGGCCTTGCGGGCGGGTTTACGTGCTGGGCGGGCAGATTTCTTGCGGGCGGCCATCGGCGTGTTTCCTTGATATGCTGGGAAGTACGGTCTGTTTAGACCGGGACTGCCCGGAAAGGCAAGGAACGCCTGCGGCGTTTCGCTGCGGGATCAGGCGGCCGATTTCTCGACCTTGAGCGTCGTGCCATCGATGCCGACGATGACGACCGATGTGCCGGCCGGCAGGTCCGGCCCCTCGATGCGCCAGATGGTATCGTCGATCCTGAGCCGCCCGAATCCGTTAACGATTGCGGACTCAAGCGCCACCTTACGGTTGAGGTATTGCTCGGCCCGGCGATTGAGGGCGGGCTGATCGGTCCGGCTCGGGCGGCGGCGGAAAGCCAGCCAGAGGACGATGCTGGCTACGGCCGCGCCGGCGAACACGACCGTCTGAATCTGCCACGGCAGGTCGGGCGCGACGAACATCACCGCCCCGACCAGGGCCGCGGCGAGGGCGAGCCACAGGAATGACGCACCGGGCGCAAAAATCTCGATCACGGCGAGGGCGAGCGCCAGCGCCCACCAATGCCAGAAGCTGAACTCGGGCGTCATTTCGGCCTCGCATCCCCCCACGGCGCGATGCGCTTGTCCTTGTCGAATGCCTCGCGTGCAATCTCGGCGATGCCGGCGACGGCGCCGATAACGCTCGACGCTTCCAGCGGCATCAGGATGACCTTCTGGTTCGGGGCGGAGGCGATCTTGCCCAGCGCCTCGACATATTTCTGGGCGACGAAATAATTGATCGCCTGCACGCTGCCCTTGCCGATCGCCTCGGAGACGAGGGCGGTCGCTTTCGCCTCGGCCTCGGCGGCGCGCTCGCGCGCCTCGGCATCGCGAAAAGCGGCTTCGCGCCGGCCCTCGGCGCCGAGAATGGTCGCCTGTTTCTCGCCCTCGGCCTTGAGAATGTCGGCCTGGCGCAGGCCCTCCGCCTCGAGGATGCTGGCCCGCTTGTCGCGTTCGGCCTTCATCTGGCGGGCCATCGAGTCGACCAGGTCCTTGGGCGGGGCGATGTCCTTGATCTCGATGCGCGTCACCTTGATGCCCCACGGCGCGGTCGCGTGGTCGATGACGCCGAGCAGCTGCGCGTTGATCTTGTCGCGCTGCGACAGCAACTCGTCGAGATCGAGCGAGCCCATGACCGTGCGGATATTGGTCATGGCGAGATTGAGGACGGCGAGGGTGAGGTTGCTCACCTCATAGGCGGCCTTGGGCGCATCGAGCACCTGATAGAACACAACGCCGTCGACGGTCACCATCGCGTTGTCGCGGCTGATGATCTCCTGCGAGGGCACGTCGAGCACCTGTTCCATCATGTTGAGCTTGGCGCCGATGCGGTCGACGATCGGCACGATCAGGTTAAGGCCCGGCCGCAAGGTGCGCGTATAACGCCCGAACCGTTCGACCGTGTATTCGGTGCCCTGCGAGACCGACTGGACACCCATGAATATGAAAATTACCGCAAGCACTAGCAACAGGATGACGAACACCCCGCTGAATTCGAGACCGCCCATGATTTTACCCCCCCCCGGTTGAAACGCGAGCATGCCAAACCGTCCGGGGGCGGTCAAATGGCGCGCCGGGATCAATCCTTCGGCCGTGGCTTGCGGCGTCGTGTCGCTGCATTTCTGCCGTTACAATTTTGCGCAGACGCATAAGACGCCGCGCATGACGCCAGCAATGGCGGCAGGGCTGGAGACTTCACAGTGGGCACTGGAGGAGATGGTAGACCGGACGAGTCGCCGAGGAAGACTCGTTTCGGTTGTGGTGCGTGGTAGAATTGCAGCCGCACCGAGTCGCCATAGGAGACGGCTAATGTCGAAGAAACAATCCACCAGCAAGGTTTCAACCCTCGCCTCGAAAGTTCTTTCGGGCAAGAAGAAGCCGACAATTGCAGAATCTAAGAAGCTTGCGGCTTCCGTTTTGAGCCAAGACGAGAAAAAGGGTCAAGGCCACTGACGGTCCTCCCTCAACCTCGAAATCCGCTTCACGCAGCGGGCAGGTATTCGGATTACCCAGATACCTGCAAGTTCTGTTCGCTCTCGACCTTCCCCATGTTTGGGGCGAGGGTCTTGGTGTTTTTGTCGTCGCGGACCAACCAGCCGACCGAGAAGCACGTAATGGCACCCGGCGTCCCCAGCTCTCGAAGAAACGTCCACTCGGGTATGGAGTGAGCGCAGTCTTCCCGCTCGATAAGCACGCGCGGACAGGCCGGTAACTTTCTTGCGTCGGTCAAATTAGGACACTACCCGCCGAGATCAATCCTTCGGCCGCGATTTGCGCCGCGGCGGGCGTGGCTTCGCCAGCGGATGCTTGTCGTGGACCAGCCGGCGCAGCCGTTCGCCGGCGACATGGGTATAAATCTGCGTCGTGGCGATGTCGGCATGGCCCAGCATCTGCTGCACAGCGCGCAGATCGGCGCCATGGTCGATCAGGTGGCTGGCGAAGGCGTGACGTAGAACGTGCGGCGACAGCTTGCGCGGATCGAGCCCGGCGTCGCGCGCGAGCTCCTTGAGCAGCTGCGCGACGCGGGCGGCGGTCAGGTGCCCCTGCGCCCCGCGCGAAGGGAACATATATTTCGACCTGGTCCCTTCGGGGAGAAAGGCATCGCGCACCGCCTTATAGGCGGCGATGGCGCAGCGGGCGGGATCGCTGAGCGGCGCGAGCCGCTCCTTGTTGCCCTTGCCGCGCACGATCAGGAATCGCCCGTCGCGCGACAGGGCGGCGATCGGCAGTCCGACCAGCTCCGAAACCCGTAACCCGGCGGCGTAGAGAATCTCGATCAGCGCGACGAGGCGGCGGCCCTCGGGCCCTTCCTTGCGGCCGGCTGCGGCGAGCAGGGCGGCGACATCGCTTTCGTCGAGAATCTTGGGCAAGGAGCGGCCGAGGCGCGGCGCATCGATGCCGGCCATCGGGTCGTCGGCGCGGATACCCTCGGCGACAAGAAAGCGATGGAACTGGCGCAGCGCCGACAGCCGCCGCGCGCTGGTCCGCGCTGCGAGGCCGGCGGCCTTCAACCGGCCGAGATAGTCGCGCAAAAGCTGCGGATCGGCGGTGCTCGGCGCGTAGTTGCGCTTGGCAAGAAAGCCGGCGAAATCGGCGAGATCGGCGCCATAGGCGCGCAAGGTATGGACCGAGGCGTTGCGTTCCGCCGCCAGCATCTCAAGAAAGCTCTCGACATGAGGCGAGACCGGTTCAGCTGCCGGCTTGCCGGGCGCGCGCCGGGCGGATCGTGCCATGAGCGGCCCGCCTGCGCGCCTCAGAGCCCGCTGGCGACCGCCGCCTCGATCGCCAGCGCCCGGGCATCGGCCTCGAACCCGGCGCTGCGCAGCGCTTCGATCACGCCAGCGAGCGTATAGGGCCCGGCGCCGGCGGCGCCCTCGGCGCCGAGCGCCGCCAGCCCGAACAGCGCGCTTTCGCCGGCGCGGCCGCTTTCGGCCGCCATGCGCATGCCGAGCCAGATTGCCGGATGGGGCATGGCGACGGTTTGGGGGGCAAGCTCGCCGGCCGGAATGGCGATGCCGCCGCTGGCGGCGACCGGGTCGCCGACACCGTCGAACAGGGCGGCGAGGAGAACCGTGCGCGCCGTCGCGGTGCTCGCGTCGCGGCGTTCCTCGGCCTGGCGCCAGGCGGCGAATTTTTTCGTGTCCCACGCGGCCCAGGTTTCGCCCCCGGCCAGTCGCAGCAGCGGCGCCAATTGCAATTCGCCGGCGGCGGCCAGCGGGTTGCCGGCTGCTGCTTCATTGCGCAGCAATTCGTACCACGGGCGCGCCTCGGCCGGCCGGCCGGCAATGAGATAGGCGCGCGTCGCTTCACCGGCGAACCAGGCCAGCTCGTTCGCCGGCGCGATTTCGGCCAGCAGCGGCAAGGCGACCCGCACGGCGGTCGCATACCCGCCGCGCTCGCGCCCGAGCTTCCAGGCGCGTTGCAGCGCCTCGACCCGCGCGATCGCCACGGTCTGGGCCTTGGCGGCGCGATAAAGGGCGGCGCGACCGCGCGGGCCAGCGTCGGATTGGGCGAAGGTGACGGCGTTGGCGATCTGCTCCGGCGTCAGGGTCACGGCATCGTAAATCTGGGCCAGCGCCTCGGCCGGCAGGGCGCCGAACGCCTCGGCGTGTTCGGCGGCGACGAGGCGCAATTCCGGCGCGGCGTTGGGGCTCTGCGCGACCGTGCGCAGGATCGCGGGCTCGGCGGCGCCGGCGATGTCGGCGGGGATTTGCTGACGCGCGGCGCGAATCATTGCAAGGGTTAGCGGCGTCGGCGCGCGCAAACTTTCGACCGTCGCGCGGGTGTCGCCGGCCAGCGCGTGGACCAGGCGGAAAAAGACCGCGTCCTCGGGCGTTTCCTGCTCGCGCAGCAGATTGAGGCCGAGCTGGGCGCGGGCATGCTCGCTCGCCAGCGCCTGGCAGAAGATCAGCGATTTTTGCCAATAGACGGTCGTGAAACGGGCGATTTGGGCGCGCACGAGCGCACAAGCCCCGGCATTGTCGTAGGCGAGCCACATGCCATCGAGCAAGGCGCGCGACAGCGCCTCGTCCTCGCTGCGGCTCGGGATCGCGCGGGCGAGATCGACCGCGGCCTGCACCTCGCCGATGGCGAGGAGGCGCAACGCGCGCGCGCCGATGAAACTGCGCTTGGGCGATTCGGCGCCGGAGGCGATGGCCGGCGCGGCGGCGCCGGCGAGCAACAGCCGCCGGGCCAGGTCGTGCGCCGGGCGGGACACGCCCGCTGCCGGCAGGGCGTCGATCAGCCGCTGGACGACAAGCCGGTTCGATCCGTCCCACAGCGCTTCCGGCAGACCGTTTTGCGCCGGGTCGAGAAGACCGACCGAATCGACATCGATCGGCGCGGGTTTGCCGACCTCGATTTCGAGAACCGCGTCTTTGCCCGGCGCGGGTTCGGCGGCGGGCGGCGAGGGCGCGGGTTCGGTGATGCGTGGTGGAGCCAGGCGAACCGGCGGGCCGATCTGGGCCCGGCGAGGACAGCCCCGGCGAGGGCGGGGAACCGGACGCTAGCGCGGTAGGCGGTCATTGGGGATCACCTTTTCAATGCGCGCCTTGGGGGCCGGGATATCCCAGGTGGCGAGAAAGACAAACAGGCCGGCGGCGGCCAACCCGAAAACGAGAAGCACGATGACAAAGGTTCGCTTGAAGAGATTCATGGCCTGGGGAAGATATACGGTTGGAGGGCGGAACGTGCCGGCCGACGGGGCGACAAGGCCGTATGAGTTCTGTTAGACTAGGTTTATGGCGAATCCGCGGCAGTCTATAAGCTTGCTGGCCGACGATCAATTAAAGCCGGCGCGATTCCTATCCGCGCCGACGTCCGGCCGGCCTATTTGCGCGCGCAGTTAGCTCCCATGCACGACCCCGCTCACGACGCCGGTGCACCGGCAAACACGCTGGTCGTTCCCGCAACGATCGTCCTCGTCGGCTTGATGGGCGCGGGCAAAAGCTCGATCGGCCGCCGTCTGGCCCAGCGCCTGGACCTGCCCTTTGTCGACGCCGACCGCGAGATCGAAACTGCGGCCGGCTGCTCGATCGAAGAGATATTCGAGCGCCTCGGCGAGGCGGCGTTTCGCGATGGGGAGCGCCGCGTCATCGCCCGGCTGCTCGACGGCCCGGTGCAGGTGCTGGCGAGCGGCGGCGGCGCGTTCATGGACCCCGAGACGCGCGGGCGGATCGCCAAGGACGCAATCTCGGTCTGGCTGCGCGCGGAACTCGACGTGCTGACCCGCCGGGTCGGCCGGCGTAACAACCGCCCACTGCTCAAGAACGGCGATCCGCGCGAGGTGCTCGCCAATTTGATGGCCGTGCGCTACCCGGTCTATGCCGGGGCCGATATCGTCGTCGACAGCTTCGACGGTCCGCCGGAAGCGATGGTCGACCGGGTGATGGACGGCCTGCGCCGCCATATCAACAATCGGGCGACTTCTGCGGCGACGGAGACGCGACGATGACTGCGCCGGCCCGGGTTCGTGTCGATCTCGGTGCGCGCGGCTACGATATCGTCGTCGGCGCCGGCCTGTTTGAGCGTGCGGGCGTGCATCTGGCCGGCATGCTCGGCAGCCGGCGGCTCTTCGTCGTGACCGACGAGACGGTGGCGAGCGCCCAGTGGCCGCGCCTCGAACGCGGACTGACCGAAGCCGGCGTTGCCGCGTCGCTCATCGCCCTGCCGCCGGGCGAAGGCACCAAAGATCTCGCCCATCTCGGCCAGCTTCTTGACCGGCTGCTCGACCAGCGCCCTGAGCGGCGCGATGCGCTGCTCGCGCTTGGCGGCGGGGTGATCGGCGACCTGACCGGGTTCGCGTCCAGCCTGCTGCTGCGCGGGGTCGATTTCATCCAGGCGCCGACGACGCTGCTCGCCCAGGTCGACAGCGCGATCGGCGGCAAGACCGGAATCAACAGCCGGCACGGCAAGAACCTCGTCGGCACCTTCCACCAGCCGCGCCTGGTGCTGGCCGATCTCGATTCGCTCGCCTCGCTGCCGCGTCGCCAGCTGCTCGCCGGCTATGCGGAAATTGTCAAATACGGCCTGATCGACGATCCCGAATTTTTTACCTGGCTGGAAGCGAACGGGGCCAAGGTCGCCGCCGGCGACCGCGAGGCGCAGCAATACGCCGTGGTCAAGGGCTGCACCGCCAAGGCGCGGATCGTTGCTGCCGACGAGCGCGAGGCGGGAGTTCGCGCCCTGCTCAATCTTGGTCACACTTTCGGGCATGCGCTCGAAGCGGCGAGCGGCTTCGGCGACGCGCTGCTGCATGGCGAGGCGGTGGCCATCGGAATGGCGCTCGCCTTCGACCTATCGGCGGCGCTGGGCCTCGCGCCGGCGGCCGACGCCGCACGGGTGCGCCGTCATTTGAGTGCCGTAGGTCTGCCGACGCGCCCGCCCGCCCATCTCGCCAGCGCGGGCTGGACGGCCGACCGCCTGATCGGGTTGATGGCGCACGACAAGAAAGTAAGCGCAGGGCGAATCACCTTTATTCTGGTGCGCGGCATCGGCCGGGCCTTCATCTCTGCCGACGTCGAGCCGCAAGCCGTGCGGGAGCTCCTCGACGGGGCGATAGCGGCCTGATGGACGGCAATATCCAGCTCAACCTGCCGCTCTGGATCTCGGCGGCGATCGTTTTTCTGCTGCTCGCCGTATCGGCGTTCTTCTCAATCGCCGAGACTGCGTTGACCAGCGCCTCGCGGCCGCGCCTGCACGCGCTGGCGCGGGGCGGCAATGCGCGGGCGATGCTGGTCGTTCGGTTGCGCGAACGCCAGGATCGGGTGCTGTCGGCGATCCTACTAGCCAACAACCTGATCAACATCTTCGCCTCGGCCTTCGCGACCGGCGTGCTGGTCAGCCTGTTCGGCGAGGCGGGCGTCGCCTACGCGGCGATCACGATGACCGTTCTTGTCGTCGTCTTCGGCGAGGTTCTGCCCAAGACCTTCGCCCTTAACCGGGCCGAGCGGGTCATCCTCGCCATCGCGCCGGTCGTGCGCATCGCGGTACTGATGCTCGAACCGGTGAACCGTGCGGTGCGCTGGCTGGTGCGCAATATTCTCGCCGTGTTGGGCGCTGGCAAGAGCGAGCGCACGGCCGAGGCGGCCGAGGAAGAGTTGCGCGGCGCGATCGAGCTGCACGCCGCCCCCGGCCCGTCGGTGCGCCAGGAACGCGCCATGCTGCGCTCCATCCTCGATCTTGCCGATGTCGATGTCGGCAAGATCATGGTCCATCGCCGGCAGGTCTACGCCATCGACGCCGATCAGCCGCCGGCGCAGATCCTCGAACAGGCGCTGTCGAGCCCGCATACCCGCATCCCGCTCTGGCGCGGCCAGCCGGACAATATCGTCGGCCTGCTGCACGCCAAGGCGTTGCTGCGCGCCTTGCGGGCCAAGAGCGGCGACCCGAACGCCCTCAGCATCGCCGAGGTCGCGATGCGCCCGTGGTTCATTCCCGACACCACCAGCCTGCTCGACCAGCTCGAAGCGTTCCGCCGGCGGCGCGAGCATTTCGCCCTGGTGGTCGACGAATACGGGGCGTTTCTCGGCGTGGTGACGCTCGAAGACATTCTCGAGGAAATCGTCGGCGATATCGCCGAACGGCATGAGTTCCGGGTGCCCGGCGTGCGTCCGCAACCGGATGGCAGCTATGCGGTGGACGGGCATGTGACGATCCGCGACCTCAACCGCGAATTCGACTGGCGGCTGCCCGACGACAAGGCGGCGACCATCGCCGGCCTTGTCCTCCACGAGGTCCGCCGGATCCCCGAGGCGGGGCAGGTCTTTACCTTCCACGGGTTCCGGTTCGAGATATTGCGGCGCAAACGCAACCAGATCGTCGCCTTACGGGTTATTCCGCCCGGGGTACGACCGAAGCGTCCGGTTGCAGCGGGCGACAGCGCGGCATGATAGACTGATTATCCGACCCGCCCGGCCGATCTTGAACATCGGCCCGGCGCACCCGATATCACTCTAAGTATAAGAAAAAACAGCGATTCCGCGACGCGAGAGCGATCCGACCGATACGTCCAAAACGCGTTGCGGCCTGGGAAGGAGAGCTGAAACGCCATGCATCGAAAAATCGTTCCCGACATCGTGCGCGACCAGGAACTGGCAATTGTGAGTGAAACGCTCAGCGTGATTGACGCTGTGCGCCTGATGGCCAAGCGCCGCATCGGCGCGGTGATGGTCGCGGCAGGCGACAAGCTGACCGGCATCTTCACCGAGCGCGACCTTGCTACCAAGGTCGTCGCGGCGGAGCTCGATCCGGCGAAGGTCAGCCTGGCGCAAGTGATGACCCGCAATCCCGATTCCATCTCGCCGGACGATACGGCGCTCAACGCGCTCGAAATGATGCAGGC
>JACQAF010000208.1 GCA_016195145.1 Rhodospirillales bacterium | reverse complement strand
TTGCGCCCAATCTCAAGAGCGCCGACGAGGCCCTCGCCTTCATCGTCAAGGCGATCGAGGCCGCCGGCTACAAGGCCGGCGACGACATCGTGCTGGCGCTCGATTCCGCGTCGACGGAGTTTTTCAAGAACGGCAAATACGCGATGGAAGGCGAGGGCAAGACGCTCGACGCCGCCGGCATGGTGAAATTCTACGAAGGGCTGGTCGGACGCTATCCGATCGTCTCGATCGAGGACGGCATGGCCGAGGACGACTGGCAGGGTTGGGCGGCGCTGACCGCGGCCCTCGGCAAGAAAATCCAGCTGGTCGGCGACGACGTGTTCGTCACCAACCCGAAGCGGCTTGCCGATGGCGTCGCCAGGGGCGTGGCCAATTCGATCCTGGTCAAGGTCAACCAGATCGGCACGCTGTCGGAAACGCTCGAAACGGTCGAGATGGCGCATCGCGCCGGTTATACGGCCGTGATGTCGCATCGCTCGGGCGAGACCGAGGACGCGACCATCGCCGATCTGGCGGTGGCGACGAATTGCGGACAGATCAAGACCGGATCGCTGTCGCGCTCCGACCGGCTGGCCAAATACAACCAGCTGATCCGCATCGAAGAAGCGTTGGGCGACCAAAGCCGCTATGCCGGGCGCGCGACGCTGCGGCAAAGGCGCGGGTAATGACGACGGTCCGCATCACCTGCACCAACAACGACCGGACGGTCGAGGCGAAGGTCGTAACCCGCGGGCTGAAGCGGCTGGTCGTGGCGGTCCAGGCCGGGCCGGCGACCACCGAACTGGTGCTGAGCCGCGACGACACAAAGAAGCCGTTCGTCGGGCGGATGGCCGGGATGGAATTCACGGCGCCGGCCAATACATGACGGCCTTCTCCTTTTGAGGAAGGAGATCAGCCAATCGATATCGCAAGTCTGGAAGCGGTCCGGTTACGGGCGCGGCCGGAGATGATGGCCGGCAAAAAGCGACCGGGAAATTCAGTATTATTCCTTTTGCGGCGGCAGCCTGAATTTTTCAGGATTATCGGCCAATAGCTGTAAAGAGACCGTGCCGTTATCGCTGCGAATGATCATTTCGCAGAACCACTTATCTTCCTCTATCTTTAGTGGTGGTCCCATTTCAATAGCCGATACGGCCTCTACATCCATGCTGATGCTTCTGTTATCATTGAACGAGATCGCGGCAACTTTGTTCATGGGCGACATCTCCCAGTCTCCTTGATCGGATGATTGTGATACGGATGACCGGCTGCGGCAAGATCGTAATGGTGGTAGGTAGTCAAGACGAGGTCGGGGCGATCATGAGCGAGACTTCCCCTGGCGATACGAATTCGTTCGCGCACTGGCAGGAGCGGGTGAAGGGGACGAATATTTCCTCGGTCACCCTTCTCGCCACCGACTATCTCAATCACTTTAACGAAATCATCATGCTGCTCGGCATGATACCCGACATGCCCGAAATCCTCGACGATTGCCGCGCCTGGGCGCCGAAAAACTATCAGGATCATTTCCGCGACAGCAGTTTTTCCGACAAGGAGCTGGCGATCGCCGCCTACGAGCGTGTGCAACCGCCGGTTCGCCAAGGCTTCGAACATACGATCACGCGGATGAACGAGTTGGTCCTGAGTTCGATCGAACAGATCAGCCAGACCATCGCTGCCGGCGATGCGGACGCCGTCCGCCTCAAGTCGCAGGACGCGGCGCAGTCCCTCCAGCGCTATCTTGAGTTTGCGTCGGGAATCATTCATGGCTCGGTCGGCACGATGAGCCAGGAAGAAATCGACAAGCTGGTTGCGAGATGATCCGCGCGCCGGCCTAAGGCAGGCGGTCGGGAGACAGCCGTTCCCACGGGATCAGGTGAATGCCCTCGCTAAGCAGCGAGACGACGACCGGCGCGCCCGGGGTGACGCCGTTGCGCCGGGCGGTATGCGTCGGCACGCCGAAGGTCAGGCGAAAATTCTCGCCGCCGTCGATTCGCATGACGATGCTGGCGTTCTCGCCGAGGGCGATCATTTCGTCGACGATGCCGGAAACCGGGTTTTCGTGCTCGCCGCGCGACGGCCGGTCGCGCCGATGAAGGACGACGTGAGACGAGGGGATCGCCCAGCAGATACGCTCGCCCGGTGCGAATTGCGGCGCGTGCCGCGCCTCGATCGTGCGTCCGAAGGCGCGGATCAGCGTCTGACCCGTCGCCGGCCGGTGCTCGATCGCCTCGCCCTCGAAGACATTGCCGTTGTCCATCAGCCGCGCGACCAGGGCGCTGCCGGGGCGGGTGGTGATCTCGTGCGGCGAACCCGCCTGAAGCGTGCGGCCGCGATGGAGAACGACCATCTGGTCGGCGAGCGCCGCCGCTTCCTCGAGGTCGTGGGTGACCAGAACGATCGGAATGCTAAACCGCCGGCGCAGGATGGCGAGCTCGCTGCGCAGCTTGCGCCGCGTCACCTGGTCGACGGCCGAGAACGGCTCATCGAGCAGAAGAACCGCGGGCTCGCGGGCCAGCGCCCGGGCCAGCGCCACGCGCTGGCGCTGGCCGCCGGACATCTGCGCCGGGCGGCGATGTTCAAGCCCGGCGAGATGGACGACATCGAGCAGCTCCTGCGCGCGCGTCGCGCGCGCGCCACGCGGCAGATGGCCGAGCGCGGCCGCGACATTGCCGAGCGCCGACATGTGCGGGAACAGGGCATAGTCCTGGAACACAAGCCCCACCCGCCGGCGTTGCGGCGGAGCGTCGATGCTTCGCCGGGTGTCGAGCCAGGTCTCGCCGTTGCAGGCGATTTCGCCCTCGGTCGGCCGGTAAAGCCCGGCAATGATGCGCAGGATCGTCGTCTTGCCGCTGCCCGAGGGACCGGCGAGGGCGAGAAGCTCGCCGGGCGCGCAGGCAAGCGTCGCGTCGATGGGGATCGGCGCGTCCTGGCGGACGCGCACGGCGAGGCCGCTCGATGGCTCAGGCATGGCCGCGCCTGTCGCGGTTGGCGAGGATGTAGACGAGCCCAATGGCGATGAACGACAGGACCAGCAGCAAGGCGGACATGATGGCGGCGCCACCGTCGTCGAACGCCTGGACACGGTCGTAAATGGCGATGGCGATGGTGCGGGTTTCGCCGGGGATGTTGCCGCCGACCATCAGTACGACGCCGAATTCGCCGAGCGTGTGGGCAAAGGTAAGCGCGAAGGCGGAAACGAGGCCCGGCCAGGCGAGCGGCAGTTCGACCCGCCAGAATGTCGCCCAGCGCGACATGCCGCTGCACCACGCCGCCTCGCGCATGTCGGGCGGGATCGCGGCGAAGGCGCGCTGGAGGGGTTGCACGGCGAAGGGGATGTTGAAGATCACCGAGGCGAGCAGGAGCCCCTCGAAGGTGAAGACGAGATTGCCGCCGAACGCCGTGGCGAAAGCGCGGCCGAGCGGCGATTGCGCGCCGAAGGCGGTGAGCAGGTAATAGCCGAGCACGGTCGGCGGCAGGACGAGCGGCAGGGCGACGAAGGCTTCGACGAAGCCCTTGCCGGCGAAGCGCCGCCAGGCGAGCGCGCGGCCGGCCAGTACGGCCAATGGCAACAGGACAAGGCAGGTCCAGAAGGCGAGGCGCAGGGACAGCGAAAAGGCATCCCATTCCATGACGCCTAACCTTCCCCAGCTGCGGCGGTGGGCAAAACGAAACCGTAGCGTTCCATGATCGCGCGCGCCGCCGGCTGCCGCATGAAGTCGTAGAATTGCCGGGCCGTCGTCGAAGCATCCTTGAGCAAGACCATGCGCTGGCGCAAGGGGGTGTGCCACGCCTCGGGTAGGCGCCAGGCGACCCTGCAACGTTTCCCACAGCCCGCGATGGCGTAAGACCTCACGCGCCGCGCGGCCATAGGGCGCGTGTTCGGGATTGGCGATGGCAAGGTGCCGCAGGCGGCCGTCGCCGAGGGCGGCAGCAAGATCGTCGAGGGCCGGATCGGGAATCAGCGGCGATCCCTTCGAGGCGAAGACGACTAGCCGCCCGATGGCGTAAAGCCGGCCGTTATCGGCGGTCTGGCCGCGTTTCGCCAAGGCCTCGACATAGGTTTCGTCGGCTGACAGGAAGATCTCGAACGGTGCGCCTTGCGCGATCTGGCGGACGAAATTCCCCGATGAGCCAAAACTGATGCGAACGCTGAGGCCGGTCTCACGGGCGAACAAGCCGGAAATCTCGCCAAGGGCGTATTGCAGATCGGCGGCCGCGGCGACCAGCGGGGCCGTCGCGCGCTGCCCGTCGCCCGCAGCCATCGCCGGCGTCATCGCAGCCGTCGCCAGAAGGATTGCGGCAATCCATCGTCGCGGGAAAACGCCAAGGGGACTTAAGGGAAACACGCGGACGCTCACTCGCCATAAAGCGTCTTGGGGTCGATCGCGACCTCAGCGATGGTCTCCAGCCGGCCGTCACGCAACGCGCGGAAAAAGCAATTGCGCCGCCCGGTGTGGCAGGCGACGCCCTTCTGGTCGACCAGCAACAAAACCGTGTCACCGTCGCAATCGAGCCGGAATTCGACCAGACGCTGGGTCTGGCCGGAGGTTTCGCCCTTGCGCCACAGGCTCAAGCGCGAGCGCGACCAGTAGCAGACCTGGCCGGTGCGTAGCGTTTCCTCGATAGCGGCGCGGTTCATCCACGCCACCATCAGGACCTCGCCGGTATCGTGTTGCTGGGCGATGGCCGGCACCAGGCCGTCGCGATCGAAGGCGATCGAGGCCAGCAACTCGGCGAGCGCGGGGGCGGCCGGTTTTTTCGTCGCATCGCCTGTCATGTCATGCAGCCGCCTTGAGGCGATTGAACCCGGCGTCGAGATCGGCGATCAGGTCGTCGGGGCTTTCGAGGCCGGCGTGAACGCGCAGCAACTGCCCCGTCGCTGCCCACGGCCGCGCCGTGCGCAGCGGCCGGGGGTCGGTCGGGATGAGAAGGCTTTCGTAGCCGCCCCAGCTATAGCCCATGCCGAACAGCTTCATGCCGTCGAGCATGGCGGCGAGGGCGCGGCGCGGAACCGGCTTGAGCTCGATCCCGAACAGGCCCGAAGCGCCGGTGAAGTCGCGCCGCCATAAATCGTGACCGGGATCGCCCGGCAGGGCGGGATGGAGAACCCGGGCAACCTCGGGCCGGCGCTGAAACCAGCGGGCGAGAATCAACCCTGTCTCGAAATGCCGGGCGAGGCGCACGCCGAGTGTCCGCAGGCCGCGCAGGGCGAGAAAGCAATCGTCCGGCCCGGCGCAACCGCCGAGATCGTCGGCCGCCTGCCGCAGCTTCGGAAACGCGGCTTCGGTTGCCGTGAGGATGCCCATCATCAGGTCGGCATGGCCGCCGATATATTTGGTCGCCGCGACCAGCGACACGTCGACGCCGTGCGCCAGCGGCCTGAAGTAGAGGGGCGTCGCCCAGGTATTGTCGATCACCGTGATCGCTCCGGCCTTTCGGGCGGCGGCGGCGATGGCGGGCACATCCTGCATTTCGAAGCTCAGCGATCCGGGCGTTTCGAGAAAGACGAGACGCGTGTTCGGGCGGATGAGCGCGGCGATTCCCGCTCCGACGGCCGGGTCGTAATACGTGACCTCGACGCCGAAACGGGCAAGCAGCGTGTCGCAGACCCGGCGGGTCGGACCATAGATCGAGTCAACGACCAGCGCGTGATCGCCG
>JACQAF010000179.1 GCA_016195145.1 Rhodospirillales bacterium | reverse complement strand
GGTCGCGATCGATGAGCCAAGCGCGGCGCGGGCGTACGGGCCCGAGGTGCGGTGGCGCATCCGGCAGGACGACTGGCAGACCTATCATCAGCTTTTGGGCCGGCAGGGCGTTTCGCCGGCCGCGGCGCGCACGGTGGTCCGCACCCGGAACACCGTCATTGCGGCGCTGATGGTCCGCCGCGGCGAGGCCGATGGCATGATCTGCGGCGTGATCGGGCGCTATCATCGCGCACTTCAGGACATTGTCGACGTCATTGGCCTGCAGGACGATGTCGGCGTGCCGGCGGCGCTCAGCGCCCTGATCTCGCCGCGCGGCACCATCTTTATCTGCGACACTCATGTCTCGCCCGACCCCGGACCGGCGCAGATCGCCGACATGGCGGTGCGCGCGTCGGCGGTGATCCGGCGCTTCGGCATGGAGCCCAAGGCAGCGCTGCTGTCGCATTCGAATTTCGGCAGCATGGATACCGAAAGCTCGGCCAAGATGCGCCGGGCGCTGACGCTGATCGAGGCGCGCATGCCGTGGCTGGAAGTCGAGGGCGAGATCAACGCCGAATCGGCGATGAACGAGGATGTGCGCAAGGTTTCGTTCCCCGGCTCGCGCCTGCGGGGCATGGCCAATCTCCTCGTCATGCCGACGCTCGATGCGGCCAATATCGCCTTCAGCCTGCTCAAGGAAATGGGCGGCGGCCAGCGGGTCGGGCCGATCCTTCTCGGCACGGCGCGTCCGGCCCATATTCTCGAGCAGTCGACCACGGTGCGCGGCATCGTCAACATGACGGCGCTATGCGCCGTCGATGCACAGGAGCAGGCGGCCGCGCGGGCCGCCGAATAGGCCGTTATGAGCGACGCCGGTCTCGAATCGGCTGTTGCCCCACCGACCGCCGATACGGCGCGGGTCGGCCTCGACCCCGAACTTGTCGGCAAGGTCGCCGAGGCCCTGGAGGTCGGCGAGATCGACCGGGCGCGCGAGTTGATCGAGCCGCTTCATTACGCCGATCTTGCCGATCTGATCGAGGCGCTGTCCGCCGACCAGCGGGTGCTGCTGGTCGAAATGATGCGGCGGAAATTTCCGGCCGAAATCATTCCCGAACTCGATGAGCCGGTGCGCAACGAAGTGGCGGAGCTGCTGGGGACGCAAGACCTCGCCGCCGCCATCGCCAAGCTCGATAGCGACGACGCGCTGCTGCTGATCGACGGTCTCGAGGAGGCGCGACGCCGGCACGTTTTGCACGCCATCCCCGCGGCGCTGCGCCGCGAGCTGGAAGAGGGCCTCGCCTTTCCCGACGACAGCGCCGGCCGCCTCATGCAGCGCGAGGTGGTCGCGGTGCCGCAATACTGGACGGTCGGCGAGTGCATCGACGACATGCGCGAAAGCGACGAGCTGCCCAGCGACTTCTATGACATTTTCGTCGTCGATTCGAAGCATCGGCCGGTCGGCGGGGTGCCGCTCGACAAGCTCGTGCGGTCGAAGCGGTCGGTCAGGATCGGCGACATCATGAAAAGCGATTTACGGCCGATCCCGCTCGACATGGACCAGGAGCAGGTCGCCTTCCTGTTCAAGCAGCACGATCTTACCTCGGCGCCGGTCGTCGACCGCATGGGCCGGCTGGTCGGCACCATCACCATCGACGACATCGTCGACGTGGTCGAGGAAGAGGCGGAAGAAGACATGCTCCGCCTGCACGGCGTCACGGACACCGACGTCCATACGCCGTTGCTGGAGACGGTGCGTTCCCGCTTCGTCTGGTTGCTGATCAATCTCGGTACGGCGTTTCTCGCCTCGTCGGTGATCGGCCTTTTCGAGCATGCGCTGGAGAAGATCGTGGCGCTTGCCGTGCTCATGCCGATCACCGCCTCGATGGGCGGCAACGCCGGCACCCAGACAATGACGGTGGCGGTGCGCGCCCTGGCCACGCGCGACCTGACGACGGCCAATGCGCTGCGCATCATGTGGAAGGAGGTGCTGGTCGGCGGGATTAACGGCTTCCTGTTCGCCCTCATCACCGGCGCGATCGCCATCGCCTGGTTCGGCGACTGGCTGCTCGGCCTATGCATCGCCGGGGCGATGGTGTTCGACTTGATCGCCGCGGGTTTCGCCGGCATCGTCATTCCGATAATCTCGCAACGGTTCCGCATCGATCCGGCAATCAGTTCGACGGTCGTCTTGACCACGGTGACCGACGTGATCGGATTTTTCTCTTTCCTCGGCCTAGCCACCCTTTTGCTGCTATGAACCGCCGCGAAGCCAAAGACGCCAGTCACGCCGGCGACGACGAGCGCAAATACACCATCGCCGAACTGGCCCGCGAGTTCGACATCACCACGCGCACGATCCGCTTCTACGAAGGGGAGGGGCTGATCGCGCCGGCGCGGCGCGGCCAGACCCGGGTTTTCAGCCTGCGCGACCGGGTGCGCCTCAAGCTCATCCTGCGCGGCAAGCGGCTTGGCTTCTCGATCGGCGAAATTCGCGAGATCATCGATCTCTACGATTCCGCGCCGGGCGAGGCGGGGCAGTTGCGGTTTTTCCTGCAAAAGATCGCCGAGCGCCGGGCGATGCTCGAACGTCAGCGTGCCGACATCGTCGAGACGCTGGGCGAGCTCGCCACGGTCGAGGCGCGCTGCCACGAGCGTCTCGCCGCGCTGGAACGTAGCGGCAAAGGGGGCGGGCGGGCGGATTGATCGGGCAAGAGAATAATTGACGTTTACGTAAACGTAATATAATATTCCCCGCACCAGACTGGTGGAGGGCGAGATCAGGATGGGCGTCATGGTCGAAACCTATCGCGGGGCCGTCTACCCTTGGCACTGCGACCATATCGGCCACATGAACGTCATGTGGTATGTCGGCAAGTTCGACGAGGCGACATGGAACCTGCTTGCCGCCGTTGGCATCACGCCGTCCTATCTGCGCGAAGGAAATCGCGGCATGGCCGCGGTCCAGCAGAACATCGCCTACAAGCGGGAATTGCACGCTGGCGACACGGTCATTGTCCGTTCGGGCATGATTGAGGCGCGCGACAAGGTTCTTCGCTATGTTCATGAAATGGCGAATAGCGAGACCGGCGAAACGACGGCGGTGTGCGAGCTGACTGTCGTTCATCTCGATCGCGCCACCCGCCGTGCCGCGCCGTTGCCTGACGTGACGGTCGCCCGCGCTCGCGAAATGATCGTCGAATGGCCGCGTTCATAGACGCCGGCAGCGCTCGACGCTGGCGCGGAGGGGCGGTGCGATGAGCCAGTTTGCGCCCAAAAACCCCGATTTCGCCGCGCGCGTGCGCGACAGTTTCGCCCGCCAGCGGGCGATGCGCCTGATCGGCGCGGATATCGTCCGCATCGAGCCGGGGCTGTGCGATATTGCGGTCGATTTCCGGCCCGAACTCACTCAGCAGCATGAATTTTTCCATGGCGGCATCGTCGGCATGATCGGCGATTCGGCGGGCGGCTACGCAGCTTTCAGCCTGATGCCGGCCGATGCCTCGGTGCTGACCGTCGAATACAAGATCAACCTGCTGTTCCCGGCCCAGGGCAGCCGCCTGATCGCCCATGGCCGCGTCGTCAAGCCGGGCCGGACGCTCACCGTTTGCCAGATCGACGTTGCGGCTATCCGCGATGGAGACGAACGCCCCTGTGCGACCCTGATGCAGACGCTCATGACCATGACCGGGCTCAGCGACCGGCCTACGACGTGAACCGGGCGGCCAAAGACGGGTAGGCCTTCGCTTTTGCCGGCGACCCCTTTACATTGAACGATGGAAACCAGGAGCGATGCGCATGGCCTCCAACCAGCTTCCCATCTTCGATTTCGGCCTCGGCGAACAGGCCGAGATGTTGCGCGATTCGGTGCGCAGCTTCGCCGACGACGAGATCGCGCCGCGCGCCGCCGAGATCGACCGCAAGAACGACTTTCCCGCCGATTTGTGGCGCAAGATGGGAGCGCTCGGCATTCTCGGCGTCACGGTCGAGGAGGAATACGGCGGCGCCGGCATGGGGTATCTCGAACACTGCGTCGCCATGGAGGAGATCAGCCGCGCCTCGGCCTCGGTTGGGTTGTCCTATGGCGCGCATTCCAATCTGTGCGTCAACCAGCTGCGCCGCAACGGCAACGAGCGGCAGAAACGCAAATACCTGCCGAAGCTGATTTCGGGCGAGCATGTCGGGGCGTTGGCCATGTCGGAACCGGGGGCGGGGTCCGACGTCGTCAGCTTGCGCCTGCGCGCCGACAAGAAGGGCGACCGCTACGTCCTCAATGGCAACAAGATGTGGATCACCAACGGCCCCGACGCCGATACGCTGATCGTCTACGCCAAGACCGATCCCGACGCCGGCAAGCGCGGCATCACCGTCTTCCTGATCGAAAAGGGGATGAAGGGATTTTCGACCGCCCAGAAGCTCGACAAGCTTGGCATGCGCGGCTCCAACACCTGCGAACTGGTGTTCCAGGATTGCGAGGTGCCGGCCGAGAACGTGGTCGGCGAGGTGGGCAAGGGCGTGAACGTGTTGATGAGCGGGCTCGACTACGAGCGCTCGGTGCTCGCCGCCGGGCCGTGCGGCATCATGCAGGCCTGCCTCGACGTGGTCGTGCCCTATGTCCACGAGCGCAAGCAGTTCGGCCAGTCGATCGGCGAATTCCAGCTCGTCCAGGGCAAGCTCGCCGATATGTACACGACGACCAATGCCTGCAAATCCTATGTCTACACCGTGGCCAAGGCCTGCGACCGCGGCCGGACGACGCGCAAGGACGCCGCCGGCGCAATCCTTTACGCAGCCGAAAAGGCGACGCGCGTGGCGCTCGACGCCATTCAGCTTCTCGGCGGCAACGGCTACATCAACGAATATCCGACCGGCCGCCTGCTGCGCGACGCCAAGTTGTACGAGATCGGGGCGGGCACGTCGGAAATCCGCCGCTGGCTGATCGGGCGCGAATTGTTCGAGGAGACGGCGTGAGTGGTCGCGCAGGAGCACCTTCCGGGTGTTGATGACTGGCCGGCGATTAAAATTACACGCCGCGCTCGACGAATAGTTCGGCATGCATATGAAGAAGTTATTACGTCTTGCGCGCGACTTGCCGCCTTCGCGGCAGCACGTCCCGCTGAAGGGAGTAGCCTTATTAATGAGAGACAGCGGGATCTTGCCGTTGAAGACCTCATCGCATTTGCGATCCACGCTCGTCGATTTATCGAAAATACGACAGGCATGAATCGCTTTAGGAGTGTTGAGGTTCGCATCCTAAATAAGAACAAGTCTCAACAAAATCTAATGAGTGTAACGAGAATAATAAATATATTAATTCATCATCAGGACATTTCTATAGTTCGTACCATGCTGGAGATATTTGTACTGGCAGGCCACAAATTATCCATCAGAGATATCGTGGACCACCAAAGTCATGGAGGCATATCGCCAATCGTTTATGTAAGTTCTAAGCGAGAGCCACCTGTTGTTTTTACTGTTAATGAGCTAATTGGAATGTTCCAAGATAAGATTCTTACGCCAATCATCGATCTTTGTGATGAACACGGTTTCTATTTGAGTTGGGACGATCTGAACGAAAGCGTACTTTGATGGGAGCTACAACGCCGATGTTCGATAACGCCTGTATGGCATCCATAGATGTTGTTATTAGGGGGTAAGTACTCGTGATTGATGATCGCCGCCTTGTCTCCTCCGGCTCGACCTTCGAGAAAATCGCCGGCTATTCGCGCGCGGTGGTCGATGGCGACTGGGTGTTTGTTTCCGGCACCACCGGCTTCGACTATGCCAAGATGACCATCGAGGACGACGTCGTCGCCCAGACGCGCCAGACGTTCCGCAACATCGAAAAGGCGTTGGCCGACGCCGGCGCCGGATTGTCCGACGTGGTCCGGGTCCACTACTACATCACCAAGGCGGAATATTGGGAAAAGATCGTCCCGGTTCTCGGCGAAACCTTCGGCGAGATCCGGCCGGCGGCGACCGCCGTTATCTGCGGCCTCATCGATCCGCGTATGAAGATCGAGATCGATGTCACGGCGCGGCGAAGCCCCTGATGCCGACCGTCCTCGTCACCGGCGCGGGGCGCGGCCTCGGTCTCGAATTCGCCCGCCAATACGCGGCGGCGAAGTGGCGGGTGATCGGCACGGTGCGCGACGTGGCGAAGGGGGCGAAGCTGTCGACGCTTGGCGGGGCGGTGGAGGTTCGACCCTGCGACATGACCGACCGCCCGGGGATCGCCCGGCTCGGGCGCGATCTAAAGGACGAGAAGATCGACGTGTTGCTGTGCAACGCCGGCGTCTACGGCCCGCGCGACGGCGGGTTCGGCGAGACGAATTACGATGCGTGGCTGGAGGCGTTGCAGGTCAATCTGATGGCGCCGATGGCGATGGCCGAAGCCTTCGTCGAGCAGGTCGCGGCCAGCGCTCGCAAGACGATGATCGTGATATCGACGGGCATGGCTTCGATCGCCGAGCACCCGGGCGGCGCCTATGTCTATCGCTCAAGCAAGGCCGCGCTCAATTCGGTTGGCCGGGGACTGGCGCGCGACCTGGCCGGGCGCGGCGTCATCGTTGTGATGGTCCATCCGGGATGGGTCAGAACCGACATGGGCGGCGCGTCGGCGACGTTATCGCCCGAGGAATCGGTCAGGCATTTGCGGACACTGATCGAGCGTCTACGGCCGGTCGATTCCGGCAAGTTCTGCAATTACGACGGCACCGAGATTCCATGGTAGGAGGGATTATGAACGACACCGCCTGGCACATCGTCCAACTCAACGTCGCGCGCGCCGTGGCACCCCGCGATAGCCCGCAACTCGCCGATTTCATGGCGGCGCTCGACGGCGTCAACGCGCTGGCCGAGGCGTCGGACGGCTTTGTTTGGCGCCTCAAGGGCGACAGCGGCAATGCGACCGACATCAAGACGACCGACGACCCCAATTTTCTGGTCAATATGTCGGTCTGGACGTCGGTCGAAGCGTTGTTCGGTTTCGTTTATCGTTCGGCGCATACGAACGTGATGGCCCGTCGCCGCGAATGGTTCGATAAACCGACCGAAGCCTATCAGGTCCTGTGGTGGATTCCGGCTGGCCATGTGCCGACGGTGGACGAGGCCCTGGCGCGGCTCGCCCATTTGCGCGCCCATGGGCCGTCGCCTCACGCTTTTACCTTCAAGCAGCGTCACCCCACGCCGGATCGAACCGGGGCGCCGGACGACATGCGACCCGAGCCGTATTGCGTCGGCTGGGCCTAGAGGATTCGGGCGAAGGAGCGTAAGCGATGCAGTTGAACGAAACTCAGATCATGATCCGCGACACGGCGCGCGCTTTCGCGGCCGAAAAACTTGCGCCCTTCGCCGCCGAGCGGGATCGTACGTCCGAATTTCCGGCCGACGCGGTGCGGGAAATGGGCCGGCTCGGCTTCATGGGCATGCTGGTGCCCGAGGAGTGGGGCGGCAGCGGGCTGGACAATGTATCCTATGCGATGGCGATCGAGGAAATCGCGGCCGGCGACGGGGCGTGCGCCGGCATCATGAGCGTCCATAACTCGGTCGCCTGCGCGCCGATCCTCAGATTCGGCACGACCGAGCAGAAAGAACGGTTCCTGAAGCCGCTCGCCAAGGGCGAGATGCTGGGCGCGTTCTGCCTCACCGAACCGCAGGCCGGATCGGACGCTTCGGCCCTCAAGACGCGGGCGCGGCGCGACGGCAATCATACCCGGCCCAGGGCAAGAAGGGAATCAGCGCCTTCATCGTGCCGACCAAGATACCGGGCTGGACGGTGGCGCGGGTCGAGCACAAACTCGGCCAGCGATGCTCGGACACCTGCCAGATCGTGCTCGACGAGCTGCGCCTGACGCCCGACCTGATGCTGGGCGAGGAGGGCGGAGGCTACCGCATCGCGCTCGGCAATCTCGAAGGCGGGCGGGTCGGCATCGCCGCCCAGGCGCTGGGCATGGCGCGCGCCGCCTACGAGGCGGCGCTGGCCTACGCCAAGGAGCGCGAATCGTTCGGCAAGAAGATCGTCGAGCACCAGGCGGTCGCTTTCCGCCTCGCCGACATGGCGACGCAGATCGAGGCGGCGCGGCATCTCGTCCTGAATGCGGCGCGGCTGCGCGACGTCGGCGAGCCCTGCCTCAAGGAAGCGGCGATGGCTAAGCTCTTCGCCTCCGAAATGGCCGAGCGCGTATGCTCCGACGCCATCCAGATTCACGGCGGCTATGGCTATCTCAACGATTTTCCGGTCGAGCGGATTTACCGCGACGTCCGGGTCTGTCAGATATACGAGGGTACGAGCGACATCCAGCGGCTGGTGATCAGCCGCGTCATCGCGGGCGCGTGAACCCCATGCAGGAGCAGGAATATGCCGGCTGAGATCGATTTCTATTTCGATTTTTCCAGTCCCTATGGCTATCTCGCCTCGGCCCGTATCGAAGACATAGCCAAGCGCCATAACCGGACGGTCCATTGGCGGCCGTTTCTGCTTGGCGTCGCGTTCAAGATAACCGGTGCACCCCTTCTGGCCGAGACGCCGATCAAGGGCGATTATGCGAAGCGGGATTTCGCACGCACCGCCCGGCTGTTCGGCGTGCCGTTCAAAATGCCGGAGCAGTTCCCCTTCGCCCCGATCGCCGCGTCGCGGGCCGTGTACTGGTTGGCCGATCGCGATCCGAACCTGGTCGGCCGGTTCGTCAAGGCGGCGTATCACGCCGCTTTCGGCGAGGGGCGAAATATCACTGCGGCGGAGTCCGTCGCCGATATCGTTGCCAGGCTCGGCATTGATCGGATGGAGGTGATGTCGGCGCTCGTCGATCCGCAGGTCAAGGACCGCCTGCGGGTCGAGGTCGATGACGCGATTAAAAAGGGCGCGTTCGGATCGCCTTATATCATCGTCGATGGCGAGCCGTTCTGGGGCTGTGATCGCCTCGAACAGGTCGATCGCTGGCTGACCTCGGGCGGCTGGTAAGGAAGGCGATCACGACAATGACGTTGACCAAACCCCATACGCAACTGGCAAGGAAGGCGATGTGACGATGGCGTTGACCAAAACCCATAAGCAGCTAATCGACGAGGCGACGGCGCGGATCGAAACCGTGCCGGTGGCCGACGCGGTGAAGCTCCACGGCGATCCCGGCGTGGTGTTCGTCGATATCCGCGACGTCCGCGAGTTAGAGCGCGAAGGGATGATTCCGGGCGCGCTCCATGCGCCGCGCGGGATGCTCGAATTCTGGATCGACCCGACCAGCCCCTATTACAAGGACGTATTCGGCTCGGGCAAGAAATTCATCTTCTATTGCCAGTCGGCGTGGCGGTCGGCACTGGCCACGCGCGCGGTCGGCGAGATGGGGTTGCAGCCGGTCTGCCATATCGCTGGCGGCTTTCGCGCCTGGAAGGAGGGTGGCGGCCCGGTCGCCGCTGCGCCAGAAAAACAGGGCGGGGGCAAGGCCTGACATGCCGGTGCTGAAGAGCGAGATCGATTCTCGGGCGAAGGATTTCCGCGACAACGAGGCGGCGATGCGGGCGCTGGTCGCCGATCTGCGCGTCAAGCTGGCGGCGATCAAGCGGGGCGGCGGCGATGCGGCGCGCGACAAGCACGTCAAGCGCGGCAAGCTGCTGCCGCGCGAGCGGGTGCGCCTGTTGCTCGATGTCGGCTCGCCGTTTCTCGAACTCTCGCAGTTCGCCGCCTACGGCATGTATGGCGACACCATCGCCGCCGCCGGCATCATCACCGGCATCGGCCGGATCGAGGGGCGCGAATGCGTCGTCGTCTGCAACGACGCGACGGTCAAGGGCGGCACCTATTTCCCGACAACGGTGAAAAAGCATCTGCGCGCCCAGGATATCGCCCGCGAAAACCGTTTGCCGTGCATATATCTGGTCGATTCGGGCGGAGCCAACCTGCCCAACCAGGACGACGTTTTCCCCGACCGCGACCATTTCGGCCGCATTTTCTACAACCAGGCGACCATGTCGGCGGCCGGCATTCCGCAGATCGCGGTGGTGATGGGCTCGTGCACCGCGGGCGGCGCCTATGTGCCGGCGATGTCGGACGAAAGCATCATCGTCAGGAAACAGGGCACGATCTTTCTCGGCGGGCCGCCTTTGGTGAAGGCGGCCACTGGCGAAGTGGTGAGCGCCGAGGATCTGGGCGGGGCGGATGTCCATTCGCGGACCTCGGGCGTAACCGATCATTACGCGCATGACGACGCGCATGCGCTGGCCATCGCCCGGCGGATCGTGCGTAACCTCAACGGCGCCAAGCGGCCGGATGTTGTCCTCCGCCCGCCGGTCGATCCCGCTTACGATCCCGAGGGGATTTACGGCGTCGTGCCATCTGATCAACGCAAACCCTATGACGTGCGCGAGGTGATCGCTCGCATCGTCGACGGCAGCGAGCTCGACGAGTTCAAGCAGCTTTATGGCGCGACGGTGGTCACTGGTTTCGCCCATATCTGGGGCTATCCGGTCGGCATCATCGCCAATAACGGCATCCTGTTTTCGGAATCGGCGCTCAAGGCGGCGCATTTCATCGAGCTGTGTGCGCAGCGCGGCATTCCGCTTGTTTTCCTGCAGAATATTTCGGGCTTCATGGTCGGCCGGAAATACGAATCTGGCGGCATCGCCAAGGACGGGGCCAAGATGGTCACCGCCGTCGCCTGCGCCAAGGTGCCGAAATTCACCGTGATTATCGGCGGCAGCTTCGGCGCCGGCAATTACGGCATGTGCGGCCGCGCCTATGGGCCGCGCTTCCTGTGGATGTGGCCGAATGCGCGCATCTCGGTGATGGGCGGCGAGCAGGCGGCGAGCGTGCTCGCCACCGTGCGTCGCGACAATATCGAGGCCCAGGGCAAAAAATGGCCGAAGGCCGAGGAAGAGGCGTTCAAGGCGCCGATCCGCACGCAGTACGAGACGCAAGGCCACCCCTATTACGCTTCGGCGCGGCTGTGGGACGACGGCATCATCGACCCAGGCGAGACTCGCATGGTGCTCGGTCTCGGCCTGTCGGCGGCGTTCAATGCACCGGTCGAGAAGACCCGCTTCGGCGTGTTCAGGATGTAGCCGCGATGACATCGGCCCTGCTTTGCACCGTCGACGCGCGCGGCGTCGCCACCCTGACCCTCAACCGGCCGGCGGTCCACAACGCCTTCGACGACGCGTTGATCGCCGAACTGACCGCCGCCTTGAAACGGCTGGGGGCCGATCCGGCCGTGCGCGTCGTCATGCTGGCGGCCAATGGCAAGAGCTTTTCGGCCGGCGCCGACCTCAACTGGATGCGACGCATGGCCGGCTATTCCGAGGCGGAAAACCGGCGCGACGCCGAGGCGCTGGCCGAGCTCATGCGGACGTTGAATTTCCTGCCCAAGCCCACCGTTGCCAAAGTTCAGGGTCCGGCCTATGCCGGCGGATGCGGGCTGATCGCCGGTTGCGACATCGCGATCGCCGCCGACACGGCGAAATTCGCCATCACCGAGGCGAAACTCGGCCTGATCCCGGCGGTGATTTCGCTCTACGTCATTGCCGCGATCGGCGAGCGTGCGGCGCGCCGCTATTTCCTCACCGCCGAATCCTTCGACGCCGCCGAGGCCGTCCGCCTCGGCCTTATTCATGTTGCGGTCGCGCCGGCCAGGCTTGACGTCGCGGCCGAGCGAATATGCGACCTTCTCGTCGCCAACGGTCCGGCGGCGCTGACTGAGTGTAAAAATCTTGTCCATCGCGTGTCGCGCCGACCGGTCGACGAGACAATCATCGCCGACACCGCCGACCGCATCGCCCGTATCCGCGCCAGCGCCGAAGGGCGCGAAGGCATCGCCGCATTCCTCGAGAAACGCAAGCCAGTGTGGAAGGGTTGATGGAGTCGATGTTCGACAAGGTCCTTATCGCCAATCGCGGCGAAATCGCCTGCCGCGTCATTCGTACCGCCCGGCGGCTGGGCATCCGTACGGTTGCCGTCTATTCGGATGCAGATCGCGCCGCACGCCATGTCGCGATGGCCGACGAGGCGTATCGCATCGGCCCGCCGCCGGCGCGCGAAAGCTACCTCAATGTCGAGGCGATCATCGCGGCGGCGAGGCGATCGGGAGCCGAGGCAATCCATCCCGGTTACGGATTTCTGTCCGAGAACGCCGGCTTCGCCGAAGCGTGCGCCAAGGCCAAGCTGACATTTATCGGGCCGCCGGCGTCGGCGATCCGCGCCATGGGCGGCAAAAGCGCCGCCAAGGCGCTGATGGAGAAGGCCGGCGTGCCGGTCGTGCCCGGCTATCACGGCGACAAGCAGGATCTCGTGACGCTGACCAAGGCGGCGAAGAAGGTCGGCTACCCGGTGCTGATCAAGGCCTCGGCCGGCGGCGGCGGCAAGGGCATGCGCGTGGTCGAGCGCGAAAGCGCGCTCAAGGAAGCCGTCGGTTCGGCCCAGCGCGAGGCCAAATCCGCTTTTGGCGACGACCGGCTGCTGATCGAAAAATATCTCGACCGGCCGCGGCATATCGAGGTTCAGGTATTTGCCGACCGCCATGGCGAGGCGGTCTATCTGTTCGAGCGCGATTGCTCGCTCCAGCGCCGTCACCAGAAGGTGCTGGAGGAAGCGCCGGCCCCCGGCATGGCGGCGGCGCGGCGCAAGGAAATGGGCGAGGCGGCGGTGCGCGCGGCGAAGGCCGTCGGTTACGAAGGGGCGGGCACGGTCGAGTTCATCGCCGACACCAAGGGCGCGTTCTATTTCATGGAGATGAACACGCGCCTGCAGGTCGAGCATCCGGTGACCGAGATGATCACCGGCCTCGACCTCGTCGAATGGCAGCTGCGCGTCGCCGCCGGCGAGAAACTGCCGCTCGCCCAGAACAAATTGCGCATCGACGGTCACGCGATCGAGGTGCGCCTCTACGCCGAGGATCCGGCCAGGGATTTCCTGCCGCAGACGGGGACGCTGAGGCACCTCCGCTTCCCCGACGCCTCCGAGGACGTTCGCATCGACACCGGTGTCGGCGAGGGCGACGCCATCGG
>JACQAF010000178.1 GCA_016195145.1 Rhodospirillales bacterium | reverse complement strand
ATGGCCCGCCGCGCCGGCTTCGAAATCGCCGACGAAGGCGTGTTCAACTACGCCTGGTTCGTCGTTTTGCGGAAACCTACCCCGCCCTCTGCCGCGGCCAGCCTCGCCTGAACCGCCGCGCCGACAAGGACATCGTCATGAAACACGCCAGTCATCCCGATATCGTCGTCCGCCTCAAGCGCGCGCACGGACATCTCGCCTCGATCCTCACCATGTTCGCCGATGAGCGAAGCTGTCTCGACCTTGCCCAGCAGCTTTACGCGGTCGAAAACGCCATCAGCAACGCCAAGCGCGAGCTGATCCACGATCATATCGAGCACTGCCTGAACGACAGCGACAGCCCGAACGGCATGGAACCGAGGGCCGCCCTGCGCGAGTTCAAGGCCCTGTCGAAATACCTCTAGGTCCAGCGTCATGTGGCGCAATATCCGCGACTGGTTTGGATGGGGCGAAGGCGGGCACCGCCATGGCGACGCGCACGGCCACGGGAGTCATGGCCATGCAAATCATGGCGGCCACGGCCATACGCACGGGGTGATCGATCCCAGCATTCCGACGACCGAGCGCGGAATCTGGGCGATCAAATGGTCCTTTGTCCTGCTGGCCTTGACGGCGGCGATGCAGGTCGCCGTCGTCGCCGTGTCGGGAAGCGTCGCCCTGCTCGCCGATACGATCCACAATGTCGGCGATGCGATGACGGCGGTGCCGCTATGGATCGCCTTTCGCCTCGCGCGCCGGCAACCCACGGCGACTTTCACTTATGGCCTCGGCCGGGTCGAAGATCTCGCCGGCGTCATCGTCGTGCTGATCATCCTCGCCAGCGCCCTTGTCGCCGGTTACGAAGCCATCGACCGCTTCGTCCACCCGCAGGACATCCAGGCCCTCGGCTGGGTCGCCATTGCCGGCCTGGTCGGCTTCATCGGCAACGAGGCCGTGGCAATTCTCCGTATCCGCGTCGGCCGGCAGATCAACAGCGCCGCCCTGGTCGCCGACGGTTACCATGCCCGGACCGACGGCATGACCAGCCTGGCCGTGGTCGCTGGCGCGCTCGGCGTATGGCTTGGTTTCCCGCTCACCGATCCGATCGTCGGATTGCTGATCACGTTGGTGATTTTCGGCATCGTCTGGCAATCGGCCCGGGCGGTATTTACGCGCATGCTCGACGGGGTCGAGCCGGGAATCATCGACGCGCTGCGCCATGCTGCCGGCCATGTTCCCGGCGTCGATGCGGTCATCGACGCCAAGGCACGCTGGGTGGGGCACAAGCTGCACGCCGACCTGACCATCGCCGTCGATGGCGGCCTGAGCGTGGCCGCGGCAAATGCGATCTCGGCCGCCCTGCGGCGCGAATTGTCGGCCCATCTGCCGGCCCTCGCCGTCGCCAATATCCACTGCACAATGCCGCCTGACGGGGCCCCCGCCAGCCAACGCCCGGCTGCAAATCATGGTCACGACCATCATCACGGCCATAGCCATGAGCCGGAGCCGGCCAAGCTTCAGGGATAGACGGCTCCTTAAATTGTCCGGTTTTGCCGGCGCGGACATGCTGCTAAGCTTCGCCCGGACATGCCACCCCAGGAGCCGGAGCGCCCGCTGTCCGCATGAGCGAGCCGTCAGACCTCACCTATCTGTGGTTCTGGCTGCTGGCCAATGCGGCCGAGTTGCGCGACATGCTAGTCGCGGTGGCGGCGGCCTGCGTGGTGCCCTATCTCGGCTGGCGCGGGGTTGTCTCCCATCTTGCCACCCGCGCCCGCTTGCGCGAGGCGGCGGCGGCGGAGCGCCAGCGCCAGTCGACAAGCCTCGCTGAGAGTTTTTCCCAGCTCGGCAGCGATAAAACGGCGGTGCGCATTGCCGCCGTCTATGCCCTCGAACGCCACGCCCGCGAGCAGCCGCGCGACCACGGGCCGATCATGCAAACCCTCGCGGCCTATGTGCGCGAAAGCGCCCCCATCCCCGTCGGCCGCCTGCTCGCAGGGCGGTACGAGCCGCCGGCCCCCGAGCAGATTTACGTACCGGCGCGCACCGACGTGCAGGCGGCGCTGTCCGTCCTCGGCCGGCGCGAGCGCGCCAACGATCCGCCGGCCCAGCGCCTGAGCCTCGCCAACGTCAATCTTTCGGGCTACGACCTCGCCGACGGCGACTTCGCCGGAGCGAATTTCCGCGGCAGCTATCTCTGCGCCGCAACCCTCACCGGGGCCAAGCTGGCGCGAGCAGATTTTCAGCTCGCCAATCTCGAACGCGCCGATCTTTACGCCGCCGATTGCGCCGGCGCCTCGTTCGCCGCCGCCGCCTGCCCCGGCGCGCGCTTCGCCCATGCCCGGCTCGACAACGCCAATTTTCTCGACAGCGACCTGCGCCAAGCCGATTTCACCCGCGCCCACCTCGCCAACGCCGATTTGCGCGGCGCGGGGCTCGACGGCGCGCGGCTCGACGAGGCGATCGATCTTGCAGCCGCCAAGACCGGCAGCTTCCGCACCGATATCCTGCCGCCGCCCGCGGCCGACGCCGCGCCGTCGACCTGAGGCGTTTGCATTGCCCCCATGTCGAGGTTGAGATGACTCATGCCCTGCCGCCGATCGACCGCCTGCGCGCCGTGATGGCGCGGCTGCGCGACAAGACTTATGGCTGTCCGTGGGATGTCGAACAGAATTTCGCCACCATCGCCCCCTATACGATCGAAGAGGCCTACGAGGTCGCCGACGCGATCGAGCGCAACGACATGCCGGCGCTCAGGGAAGAACTCGGCGATCTTCTCTTCCAGGTCGTCTTTCACGCCCGCATGGCCGAGGAGGCCGGGTTGTTCGATTTCGACGCCGTGGCGGCCGAGCTGTCCGACAAGATGATCCGCCGCCACCCGCATGTCTTCGCCGCCGCCGATGGGCGCGACGCCAAGGCGCAGACGGCCGCCTGGGAGGCGCACAAAGCGGCCGAGCGCAAGGCCAAGGATCGCGAAGCGGCGAGCGCGCTCGACGGCGTGCCGGCGAATTTTCCCGCTCTCGCCCGCGCGCAGAAACTTCAGAAACGCGCTTCGCGCGTCGGCTTCGATTGGGGTGCTGCCCTGCCCGCCCTCGACAAGGTCGAGGAAGAGGTCGGCGAGTTGCGCGCCGAGCTCGCGGCACAGGACACGCCGCCCGAGCGCATCGAGGACGAGATCGGCGATCTTCTGTTCGCCATGACCAATGTCGCGCGGCTCGCCCAGGTCGACGCCGAAACGGCGCTGCGTCGGGCGACGCTCAAGTTCGAGCGCCGCTTCCGCCGCGTCGAGGCCCTGCTCGCCGCCCGCGGCAAAACGCCCGAAACCTCGACGCTCGAGGAAATGGAGGCGCTGTGGATCGCCGCCAAGGCCGAGGAAAAGCCTGCCGGCTGAAATGCCGCGTGTCTAGCCTGCCGCCGCCTTCGCTTTGACGCGGTCCTGCATCGTGTAGTCGCGCACCACTTCGGCGACGCGGATGCGGAAATCCTTGAACACGCCGCCGAACAGGCCGGTCTTCTGCGCCTTGTCGTGGTCCAGATGCTCGCGCCAGCGCTTGACTGCCGCCTCGTCGCGCCAGAACGACAGCGAGACGTATTTTCCCTCGGTGGCGATGCTCTTGAACCGCTCGACCGAGATGAACCCGTCGATTTTCTCCAGCGCCGGCCGCAGATCGGCGGCAAGATCGAAATACTTGCCGCCTTTCGCGTCGTCGGGCCACACCTCGAAAATTACAACCATCATCGTGGCATCTCCTTGTTAGGCCCCCGGCTCAATCTTTCAGCAACAGATGAAACAGGCTCGACGTATCCCAACGCCGACCGCCGCGCGCCTGGACCTGGCCATAAAACTGGTCGACCAGCGCCGTGACCGGCAGGCGCGCGCCGTTATTCTTGGCCTCGGCAAGGCAGATTCCAAGGTCCTTGCGCATCCAGTCGACGGCAAAACCGAAATCGAACTTGCCCTGGGCCATCGTTTTCCAGCGATTATCCATCTGCCACGATTGCGCGGCGCCCTTCGAGATCGTCGCCAGAACCTTGTCGGGATCGAGCGCCGCCTTCATCGCGAAATTGAGTCCCTCCGACAGTCCCTGAACCAGCCCGGCGATGCAGATCTGGTTGACCATCTTGGTCAGCTGGCCGGCGCCCGCCGGGCCCATATGGGTGATTGCCTTGGCGTAGACCTTGGCCGTCGGCTCGGCCCGCGCGTAGGTCGCCGCCTCGCCGCCGACCATGATGGTAAGCTGCCCGTTTTCGGCCCCCGCCTGCCCGCCCGACACCGGCGCGTCGAGAAAGCCGAGGCCGCGTTGCTTGGCCTCCGCCTCGATCTCGCGGGCGACGAGCGCCGACGCCGTGGTGTGATCGACGAGGGTCGCCCCCTTCGCCATGCCGGCAAAGGCGCCCGTATCGCCATAGACGATGGCGCGCAGATCGCCATCGTTGCCAACGCAGGAAAACACGATTTCGGCGCCCTTGGCAGCGGCGGCCGGCGTCGCCGCCATACGGCCCTTGTGTTTGGCGGCCCAGTCCTCGGCCTTCTCGGCTGTGCGGTTATAGACCGTCACCTCATGGCCCGCTTTGGCGAGATGCCCCGCCATCGGAGAGCCCATCACGCCGAGGCCCAGAAACGCCACTTTCGTCATCGCGCCAACTCCCTCTTGCTGTTCGTTCGCTCCGTCATTCCTCGCCAGCGCGCGGGATGATAACCGCCATGCAATGAGCGGGCAACGTATGCGCCACGCCGCGCAACATACGAAACCGGCAAAAGAAAAAAGGGCGGGTCCGAGGACCCGCCCTTTCGTTCGATTAATAGACGTGCGGGACTAGAAATCCATCCCGCCCATGCCGCCCATGCCGCCACCGCCCGGCATCGCCGGCATGGCTTCCTTCTTCTCGGGCTTCTCGGCCACCATCGCTTCGGTGGTGATAAGAAGACCCGCGATCGACGCCGCATCCTGGAGCGCCAGGCGCACGACCTTGGTCGGGTCGATGATGCCGGCCTTCAGCATGTCGACATACTCGCCGGTCTGCGCATCGAAACCCCAGTTGGCGTTCTTGCTTTCGAGCAGCTTGCCGACGACGACCGAGCCGTCCGCGCCGGCGTTCTCGGCGATCTGGCGCGCCGGGGCCTGCAGGGCCTTGCGCACGATATCGATGCCGACCCGCTGGTCGTCATTGGCCGAACGCAGCTTCTCGATCGCCTTGATGGCGTAGAGCAGCGCCGCGCCGCCGCCGGCGACCACGCCTTCCTCGACCGCCGCCTTGGTCGCGTGCATCGCGTCGTCGACCCGGTCCTTGCGCTCCTTCACCTCGACTTCCGTCGCGCCCCCGACCCGGATCACCGCCACGCCCCCGGCCAGCTTGGCCAGACGCTCCTGCAGCTTCTCCCGGTCGTAGTCCGACGTCGTCTCCTCGATCTGCGCCTTGATCTGGGCGCAACGCGCCGCAATGTCCGTCTTCTTGCCGGCCCCGTCGACGATCGTCGTGTTCTCCTTGTCGATCATCACCTTCTTCGCCCGGCCCAGCATGTCCAGCGTCACGTTCTCGAGCTTGATGCCGAGATCCTCGCTGATCACCTGGCCCGAGGTCAGCGCCGCGATGTCTTCCAGCATCGCCTTGCGCCGGTCGCCGAAGCCCGGCGCCTTCACCGCCGCCACTTTCAGCCCGCCGCGCAGCTTGTTGACCACCAGCGTCGCCAGCGCCTCGCCCTCGACTTCCTCGGCGATGATCAGCAGCGGCTTGCCCGACTGCACCACCGATTCCAGCACCGGCAGCAGCGGCTGCAGCCCCGACAGCTTCTTCTCGTGGATCAGGATGTACGGGTTCTCCAGATCGCAGATCATCTTCTCGGCGTTGGTGATGAAATACGGCGAGAGATAGCCGCGGTCGAACTGCATGCCCTCGACCACGTCGAGCTCGGTCTCCAGGCTCTTCGCCTCCTCGACCGTAATCACGCCTTCATTGCCGACCTTCTCCAT
>JACQAF010000177.1 GCA_016195145.1 Rhodospirillales bacterium | reverse complement strand
GGCGGGTCGAGCGGGTTCGGCACCTCGCCGGCGACCGGCGTGCGCGCCCGGCCGGTCATGTCGAGATCGGGAATGGCGTCAAGCAACATGCGCGTATAGGGATGCTGCGGGCGTGCGAACAGCGTCTTGGCATCGGCGAGTTCGACCAGCCGGCCGAGATACATCACGCCGACCCGGTCCGAGATGTAATAAACGACGGCCAGATTGTGGGAGATGAACAGGTAGGTCAGGCCGAATTCGCGCTGCAAGTCCTTCATCAGATTGAGGATCTGCGCCTGGACCGAGACGTCGAGCGCCGAGGTCGGCTCGTCGCAAACCAGGAAGTCGGGATTGCCGGACAGCGCGCGGGCGATCGAGACGCGCTGGCGCTGGCCGCCGGAAAATTCGTGCGGGTATTTGGCCCCGTCGGCCGGCGACAGGCCGACATGGCGCAGCAATTCGTCGGCCCGGGCGCGGATGGCGCGAGGGTCGCGCATCAGGCCATGGACGCGGATCGGTTCGGCGATGATATCGGCAACCCGCCAGCGCGGATTAAGGCTGGCGTAGGGATCCTGGAAAATCATCTGAAAACGGCGTCGGACCGGCGCGATCTGGGCTCGGGTTTTGAGGCCGGCGATATCGACGCCATCGAAAACGATGCTGCCGCGAGTCGGTGCGTAAAGGCCAACGACGAGCCGCGCCACGGTCGACTTGCCGCAACCCGATTCGCCGACGAGGGATAGCGTTTCGCCGCGCCGGATCGCGAAATCGACGCCGTCGACCGCCTTGAGAATCCGCCGCGGCTGTCTCTCGATCAGCCGGTTGAGCCACGGCCGCGAGACGTCGAAATAGCGTGCAAGGTCGTGCGCCGCGACCAGCGGTCCCCCGGCCCCGTTGCCGGCGATGGCCCGCGCGTCACTCATTCGCCATCTCCGTCGTCGCACGCGTCGGCGCAGCTCCATCATAAAGCCAGCAGGCGACAATGCTGCGGCCGGCGGCGACCGGCCGCGGACGCTCCTGCCGGCAGCGTTCGAACGCCTGCGGGCAACGCGGATTGAAGGCGCAACCCCGGGGAATCTCGTTAAGGCGCGGCATCGCGCCGTCGATCTGCGCGAGGCGCTCCTCGTGACGGCCGATCTTGGGAATCGATCCCATCAGGCCGGCGGTATAAGGGTGGCGCGCCTCGCGGATCACGTCGCCCACCGGCCCGATCTCGACGATGCGCCCGGCATACATGACCGCAACCCGATCGGCGGTTTCGGCGATCACGCCCATGTCGTGGGTGACCAGCATGACCGCCGCGCCATGTTCGCGGCACAGGCGTTTGAGCAGCGAGATGATCTGCGCCTGGATCGACACATCGAGCGCCGTCGTCGGCTCATCGGCGACGATCAATCGCGGATTGGCGCACAGCGCCAGCGCGATCACCACCCGCTGGCGCATGCCGCCGGAAAACTGGTGCGGGTAATGGTCGATGCGGTGTTCGGCCCCCGGGATGCCGACCTCTTGGAGAAGCCGGATCGCCCGCTCGCGGGCTTCGGCGGGTGAAAGATCGAGATGGGTGGAGACGGTTTCGATCAATTGCCGCCCGATCGTGTAGAGTGGATTGAGCGAGGTCAGCGGATCCTGGAACACCGCGCCGATCTCGCGCCCACGGATACGGCGCATCGCCTCGTACGGCAGATTGTCGATGCGCCGCCCCTCGAGAAGGATTTCCCCGGCGGCGATGCGCCCCGGCGGCTCAAGCAGGCCGATGATCGCCGTGCCGGTCAGGGATTTGCCGGCCCCCGACTCGCCGACCACGCCCAGCACCTCGCCGGGATCGATGTGGAACGACACGCCGTCGACCGCCACCAGCGTGCCGCGCCGGGTCGGGAACTCGACCCGCAGGTCGCGCACTTCGAGCAGCGGCCGGTTGGCGCGCGGCGGGGCCATCGCGGCGCCGGCGTCAGCGGAGTTTGGGATTGAGGGCATCGCGCAGCCAGTCGCCGAGCAGATTGACCGAAAGAACCATGATCACCAAGGCGGCTCCCGGAAAGATGGTGATCCACCATTCGCCGGAAAACAGATAGTTGTTGCCGGTGCGGATCAACGTCCCGAGCGAGGGCTGGGTCGACGGCACGCCGACGCCGAGGAACGACAGCGTCGCCTCGGTGACGATGGCGATAGCGAGGTTTATGGTGCCGATAACCAGTACCGGCCCCATGACATTGGGCAACACGTGACGGGCCATGATCGCCGCCGGGTGCAGGCCGATCACCTGCGCCGCCTGCACATATTCCTTGCGTCGCTCGACCAGGGTCGAGCCGCGCACGGTGCGCGCATATTGCACCCAGTTCGAAACCCCGATCGCCAGCACGAGAACGTAGATGGCGATGTCGTCATGGATTTCGCGCGGCAGGGCGACGCGGGCGACCCCGTCGACCAAAAGCGCGATGAGGATGGCGGGAAAGCTCAGTTGGACGTCGGCGACGCGCATGATCGCCGCATCGACCACGCCGCCGACATAGCCGCTGATCAGGCCGAGGCCGACTCCGAGAACCATGGCGAACAGAACCGAGCAGAAACCGACGAACAGCGAGATGCGCGCGCCATAGAGAATCGCCGACAGCACGTCGCGACCCTGATCGTCGGCGCCGAGGATAAATTTCCACGTGCCGCCGTCGATCCATACCGGCGGCGTAGAGGCTTCCATGAGGTTCAGCGTGCGCAGGTCGAACGGATTATGCGGCGCGATCCACGGCGCAAAGATCGCGCCAACGAAGCTGGCCAAGGTGACGACGGCCGCCGCCACCGCCACCGGCGAGCGGCGGAAGCTATAAAAAACGTCGCTGTCGAACGCGCGCGCCAGAACGCTGCGCCGCTTTTCAGCCCCGTCCTTCCGTACGCTGGTCGCCACCGCCCTATCCCGCGTGCCCGCCGGCGACGCCCCGATCGACCCGCAGCCGCGGATCGACCGCATAATAGAGCAGATCGACGATCAGATTGATGACCACGAAAAAAAACGCCATCAGGCACAAATACGCCGCCATCACTGGCACATCAGCGAAGGTCACCGACTGGATGAACAGCTGTCCCATGCCCGGCCATTGGAACACCGTCTCGGTGCTGATGGCGAAGGCGATGATCGCGCCGAGCTGCAGGCCGGTGATGGTGATCACCGGCACCAGTGTGTTCTTCAGCGCGTGGCCGAAATTGACCGCGCGATTGGTCAGGCCCCGGGCGCGCGCGAACTTGATGTAGTCGGTGCGCAGCACCTCGAGCATCTCGGAGCGGACAAGGCGCATGATCAGGGTCATCTGGAACAGGCCGAGGGTAATCGACGGCAGGATCAGCGCCTTGAGCCCGCTTATGGTGAGGAGACCGGTCGTCCACCAGCCGATCGGCACGACCTGGCCGCGCCCGAACGACGGTAGCCAGTTCAGCATCACGGAGAACACCAGGATCAGCAAGATGCCGATGAGGAAGGTCGGCAGCGACACCCCGATCAGCGATACGGTGAGGAATATCCGGCTTAGCCACGAATCCCGCTTGAGCCCCGTGTAAACTCCCATCGGTACGCCGACAATCAGCGCAAGGATCGCCGCGAGGAAGCTCAATTCCAGGGTCGCCGGCAGGCGTTCGAAAATCAGTTGGTCGACCGGACGGGCGAGCCGGTACGAGAGGCCGAAATTGCCCTGGATAGCGTTGCCGACGAAATTGGCGAACTGAACGTAGAACGGCCGGTCGAGGCCGAGCTCGGCGATCATCCGCGCCTTGTCGGTTTCGTTGAAGTCGACGCCGAGCATGATCGCCACCGGATCGCCGACATAAGCGAACAGCGAAAACGCCACGAATGCGACTGCGACCATGACGAGGATCGACTGCAGCAGCCGCTGTATGATGAACGCAATCATCGGTCCGTTCTTCCATCCCCATGACGGGAGTCGGGAGCCGCCCGTGGAGCCGGACTCCTATCGTATATGCCTATCCGGCATCGATGACGAAGGGAAGTCTGAATTTGCGCCCGCATTGCACGACTCCGCGCCTTTTTGGCGTCGCCAGATGCCGGGGTGTAAGATACAGGCGCGGCCGGGCCCGAGCCTAGTCTTGGTCGGGCCCAGGGCTATCTTCAAGATGTGGGAGAACCGAGCATGCGCCTCAGGAACAAAACCGCCGTGGTCACCGGCGCCGCCAGCGGCATCGGGCGGGAAATCGCCCTCGCCTATGCCCGCGAAGGCGCCAAGGTGGCGATCGCCGATCTCAACCAGGCCGGCGCCGACACGGTCGCCGCCGAGATCAAGAAACTGGGTGGAACGGCCGTCGGCGTCGCCATGGACGTGACCGACGAAGCCCAGGTCGATAACGGCATCGACAAGGTCGCCGCGGCGCTCGGCGGCGTCGATATCCTGGTCAGCAACGCCGGCATCCAGATCGTCCACCCGCTGGTCGAGTTTCCGTTCGCCGACTGGAAGAAAATGCTCGCCATCCATCTCGACGGCGCGTTCCTGACCACCCGCGCTGCTCTGCGCCACATGTACAAAAGCAAGCGCGGCGGCAGTGTGATCTACATGGGTTCGGTCCATTCCAAGCTCGCCTCGCCACTCAAGGCCCCCTATGTCACGGCAAAGCACGGCCTGCTCGGCCTATGCCGTTCGGTGGCCAAGGAGGGCGCGCCATACGGCGTACGCGCCAACGTCATCTGCCCCGGCTTCGTACGCACGCCGCTGGTCGACAAACAGATCCCCGAACAGGCGAAGGCCCTTGGTATTTCCGAAGAGGACGTGATCAAAAAGATCATGCTCAAGGACACGGTGGACGGTGAATTCACGACGCTGGCCGACGTTGCCGAAGCGGCGGTGTTCTTCGCTGGTTTCGGTTCGAACGCGATCACCGGGCAGTCGCTCATCGTCTCGCATGGTTGGCATATGGAATGACCGCGATTTTCTCCCATTGCGATCATCGCCAAGGCGCGCGCCGATGACACCTGGAGACCTCCGCCAGACGCGCGGCCGGGTGCGCGCGCCCGAAATCGACCTGCCCGGCCTCGTCTGGTTCAACACGCCGGGTCCCCTGTCGCTCGCCGCGCTGCGCGGCAAACTCGTCATCCTCGATTTCTGGACCTTCTGCTGCATCAACTGCATGCACATCCTGCCTTCGTTGCGGCGGGTCGAGGAAGCGTTCCCCGAGACCGTGGCGGTGATCGGCGTCCATTCGCCGAAATTTGCCGCCGAAAAATCGCCCGATAACGTCGCCGCCGCCATTGCGCGGTACGGCATCGTGCATCCGATCGTTCACGACCCCGAGTTCCGCATCTGGCGCAGTTACGCCGTGCGCGCCTGGCCGACGCTGATGTTCGTCGGGCCCGACGGCTATGTGATGGGCAGCCATTCCGGCGAACCCGATCCGGCGCAGCTGCTTGAGGCGGTGCGCGAGGCGGTCGGCGAATTCGGCCGGCATGACCTCATCCGCCCCTCGCCCTTGCCGCTTGCTTCCGTCGAGCCGGCCGCCGGCCGCTTCCGCTTTCCCGGCAAGATCAAGAAGCTGCCGGGGGCCGGATGGGTTCTGGCCGATGCGGGG
>JACQAF010000176.1 GCA_016195145.1 Rhodospirillales bacterium | reverse complement strand
GGTGCTTTCGGCCACTTTGACGCCGGCACCGCGCAGCAGCGCGATCACCCGCTGGCGGGTGATGCCGTTGAGGAAGGTGTTGTTGGCGACCGGCGTGTGGACGACGCCGTCCTTGGCGATGAACAGATTGGACGAGGCGAATTCGGCGACGTTGCCGTTCTGGTCGAGCGTCACCGCGCCATCGAAGCCGCGCGCCTTCGCGTCGGCGACCATGCGCGCCACATTGGTGTAGAGGCATGAGGCCTTGGCGTCGGTCGGCGCGCTTTCCGGCGTCGGCCGGCGGAAGGGCGACAGGCAGGCGCTGAATCCGGTCGGCTGCGGCATCGGCAGCTCGAACAGGGTGAGCGCGAAGCGCGTGCTCGCCGGATCGGCGGTCAGGAACCCGTCCTCGCCGAAGAACAGCGGGCGGACATAAAGCTCCGCCCCAGGCGAGGTCGAATATCCGCCCGGCGTCGAGCTTGGGCGCGAGGCCGATCAGCGCCGCCGAACGGATGGCGCGCTCGCAGTGGCGGTCGAGATCGGGCGCGCGCCGCCGGAACGCGCGCGCGCCGTCGAAGACGACCGACGACAGCCACGTCGCATGCGTCGTGGCGCCCATCAGCGGCGCGTTGCCATCGAGCCATTTTCCGTCAACCCAGGTCAGTGCGCGTCCCATGACAACTCCCGTTCGCTGCTAGCGACAAGATCCGCGCTCGCGCGGACGATACCGGCGGACGATACTAGCACAGATGGAAATCGCGTCGACCTAGCCGCCGCAACCGACTTGGTCATCGGACACGCAATCGGATTGAACGCGTTGCCCAAATTTCTGCCGGGCAGGCGATACCCCGTCTATCGCGGCGTAGAGTCAAATCGGCGGATTTTCCCTATTTCCAGGCGCTGAGCGGAAACACGCTGAAGACGAGCGCGCTGGTAAATCCCCATCCGAATGAAGTGGCAAACGCAATCGGATACGGATACATCTCCGAAAATATCAGAAACGAAGCCAACATGATTACGTGCTTCGGAGCCAAAAGAAGCATTGGGAGCGCCATTGGGATGGAAGAAACCATTCGTTGAAAATATCGATCGCGTCCATCCCCTGACTTTGCCGCGTCGTTTATCGACCGATGCACCTCCAGAAAGAACTTAACGTCATTAGGGAGCGAACCGAACTTGACGAGGATCATGCCGCCAGAAATGGCGGTTCCGATTGCGAGTAATGACGCAAGCTCGGCCGTCGCATAAGGAGTCAATGAATCGGCAACGACGACGATCACTAGCGAGCCGACGACCTGTAGCGCCACGGAATATCCGATGTAGCGTAGAATTATTTTTATCTTAAGAACGTAAAGAGGCGAGGTCGGTAAAATCAGCCGGGATTTTTATATCCGTGTTCAGGGGATAAGGTAAATCGCGTTACACTGCAGGCGGTTACTGGCTCGCCCAGACGATGCGATGAACGAAGGCGACGTTCTCGACTGGCAGGGTGAGGTCGGCCTGGGCGGCGCCAAACGACAGAAGCTCGACCTTGCGGCTGCCGCGCCGTAGAAACTGGCAGATGAGCAATTCGCCTTCGGCGGTTTTGATGACCACCCGGTCGCTGCGGCGCAACGATGCCGCCGGCGAAACGATGATCGTGTCGCCGTCGCGATAGACCGGCTGCATGCCGTCGCCGCCGATCTCCAGCGCATAGGCATGCGGGTCGCTGATTTCGGGGAACAATAATTCGTCCCAGCCGGGGCCGGTAGGATGGCCGGAATCGTCGAAATAGCTCTTGGCGGCGGCCTGGGCCAAGGCGACGACGGGAATGCGTCGCATCGCCCCGGTCGCCGCCGGCGTGGCTCCGATATAGCCGACGAACTCGCCGAGCGTCGCTTCGGTCGCTTCGAGAATCTTGGCGATGCTTTCGGTCGACGGCCAGCGCGGGCGGCCGTCGCGCGCCACCCGCTTGCTTTTGTTAAAAGTCGTCGGGTCGAGCCCGGCCCGCCGGGCAAGACCCGAGGGCGAAAAACCGTGCGTACTGGCGAGCTGGTCGATTGCCTGCCAGATGTCTGCGTGGCGCAGGATCATTTAAGAATTTTCTCACATTATGCCCGGCCATGCATTAGGGATATGTTCTTGACACGGCCATCGGCGATTGTTCGCTGGCGGCCATTTCGCGTAATCTGGCGTGCACAGCGTATGGCCGACGACCTGATCTATCACATGTGCAAACGCGCCGAATGGCAGGCGGCGCAAGCGACCGGCGGGTATGCCGGCTCGTCGCAGGACGTGGCCGATGGGTTCATCCATTTTTCGACCGCTGCTCAGCTCGCGGCCAGCGCCGCCAAGCATCGCGCCGGGCAAACGGACCTCGTGCTGATCGAGGTCGCGGCTGCGCGCCTCGGCCCGGCATTGCGCTGGGAACCGTCGCGCGGCGGGGCGCTCTTCCCCCATCTTTATGGCGTGTTGCCGGTGGCTGCCGTGCGCCGGGTCGCCGATCTGCCGCTTGGCCCCGACGGCCGGCACGTTTTCCCATGGGGCGTGGGAGCGGACGCCTGATGGACTGGTTCGCGCTCGCCCGGCCGGTTCTCCATACGCTCGATCCCGAAACCGCGCATGGCCTGACCCTGCGCGCGTTGAAGACCGGGCTCGCGCCGCGCGTGCGGCTCGCCGACGATCCGATTCTCGGTCAGCGGCTATGGGGGCGTGAATTTTCCAATCCGGTCGGCCTCGCCGCCGGCTTCGACAAGAACGCCGAGACGCCCGATGCGCTACTCGGCCTTGGTTTCGGCTTCGTCGAGATCGGCAGCGTCACCCCGCGTCCGCAGCCGGGCAATCCCCGGCCGCGGCTGTTCCGCCTGCTCGAGGATAGGGCGGTGATCAACCGCATGGGCTTCAACAGCAAAGGGCTGGAGGCGGCGCGCACCCGGCTGGCGGCGCGCCGGCGGCGCGGCATCGTCGGGATCAATCTCGGCAAGAACAAGGACACCGAGGACGCGGCCGCCGATTATGTGCGTGGGGTCGAGGGGCTGGCCCCCTTCGCCGATTATCTTGTCTGCAATGTTTCGTCGCCCAATACGCCGGGCCTGCGTGCGTTGCAGGGCCGGGTCGCGCTGGCCGACCTCGTCGCGCGGGTGCAAACGGCGCTGGCCCGCGTCATGCCCAATAACGCGCCGCCGCTTCTGCTCAAGATTGCGCCCGACCTGACCGCCGACGACCGCCGGGATATCGCCGAGGTGGCGCTTGCCGCCGGCGTCAGCGGGCTGATCGTCAGCAACACGACCGTCGCCCGGCCGGTCGAGCTGGCGAGCCCCTATCGCGACGAGGCGGGCGGCCTGTCCGGCCGGCCGCTATTCGGGCCGTCGACCGAGGTTTTGCGCGACATGTACCGCCTGACCGGCGGCAAGCTGCCGCTGATCGGGGTCGGGGGTATCGCCGGGGCGCAGGACGCCTATGCCAAGATCCGGGCCGGCGCGTCGCTGGTTCAGCTCTATACGGCGCTCGTCTATCGCGGGCCGGGACTGGTCGGCGAGATCACGCGCGGCCTTACCGCGCTGCTGCGGGCCGCCGGCTTCGCCAGCCTTGCCGACGCGATCGGGGCGGATCACCGTTAAGAGCCTGGATTCAATTGCTTTAGTTATGCGGCCGCCTACTGACCGTTAACCATACATCAATCTTCCCCCGGCACAGTGCGCTGACAGCTAGCGGAATCCGCGCCATGCCGATCATCAATCACGTCCTGATCGCAGTTTCCTATACCGTCGTCGCCGGGGCGATCGCGGTGACGCTGCCGCAATACATGGCGGCGATCAGTCCCCGTCTGGCGCTGGAAATCGGCGGCATGCTGCTGCTGGCCTGTACGATCCTTCATCTCGCCATGGCGCGGCTCGGCCGCGACCAGGCGGTGACGTCCGAACTGGTGGCACTCAAGGGCGAATACGACCATGTGCGCCGCGAGCTGGGCCGGGCGCGCGACGAGGCGCGCCGTATCCACGAGGCGATCGAGACCGCCACCCAGAAACGCGATGGCCAGGCCGCCGACCTCGGCGAGGTGATGACCGAGGTGAAGGTGCTGCAGGGACTGGTCGAGCAGATTTCGACGCAGAGCGCGGTGCCCCAGGCGGCGGCGCGCCCGGATGCGGCGCCGGCCGTGGCGCTTGCCGGCGGCGACCGTTCGCGCCCGCCGCCGCGGGTGATGACCGGCCTCGGCGATGCCCAGATTCTCGATATCGTGCGCGAAGGGCTGCGTAACAACCGGGTCGATCTGTTCATCCAGCCCATCGTCAGCCTGCCGCAGCGCAAACGCCGCCATTACGAATGCTTCTCGCGCATCCGCGCCGGCGACGATTCGATGGTCGTGCCCGAACAATACCTCGCCATCGCCGAACGCGAAGGCCTGATCGCGGCCATCGACAACATGCTGCTGTTCCGCGGCGTTCAGCTGGTCCGCCGCACCCAGCGCCTGCGCCGCCATGTCGGCATCTTCGTCAATATTTCCGAGCACACGCTCGCCGATACTCGCTTTTTCCGCGAATTCGTCGCCTTCATGGCGGCCAACCAGGAACTGGCGCCGAGCCTGGTTTTCGAATTCGCGCAAGCCCATGTCGCCCGCCACGGCGAGCCGGTGATGCTCGAGCTCGAGCGGCTGGCGCGCCTCGGCTTCCGCTTCTCGATGGACCAGGTGACCAACATCGCCATCGATCCCGAGGAGTTGAGCGAGCGCCATTTCCGTTTCGTCAAGATCGACGTGTCGCGCCTGCTCGCCGCGACTCGCGACGCCGAACCCCGGCTCGACATCAAGGCGTTCAAGGCGACGCTCGATCGCAACGGCATCGACCTGATCGCCGAGAAAATCGAAAGCGACCAGATGCTGGTCGAGCTTCTCGACATGCCGATCGATTTCGGTCAGGGCTATCTGTTCGGCGAACCGCGCCCGGCGCGCGACGACTGATCCTCTGGCCAGGGCCGTATCGGCGCTTTCCTTATCGGCGGGATCGTGGCACAAACGCCGCCGCCCATGATCCCGCCCCGCCTTCAGCCGGCCATACCGGCCGCTCCCCGCCCGCTCGCCGGTCTGCGCGACATTACCGATCGCTATGACGGCTTCGTGCTCGATTTATGGGGCTGTCTGCACGATGGCGTCACCGCCTATCCCGGCGTGATCGACGCCATGCGGCGGCTCAAGGGGGCGGGCAAGCGCGTTCTCGTCCTGACCAACGCGCCGCGCCGCGCCGATGTGGTCGCCGATTCGATGCTGCGCTTCGGCCTGACCGCCGATCTCTATGACGCGGTGCTGTCGTCGGGCGAGGCGGCGTGGCAGGCGCTCGCCCGGCGCACCGATCCCTGGCACGCCCGGCTCGGGCGCCGCTGCTTCCATATCGGGCCAGAACGCGATTACGGGATGCTCGACGGCAACGACCTGACCGTGGCGGGCGATGTCGCCAACGCGGATTTCATTCTGACGACCGGTCCGCGCGACGATTCGCTGGGCGTCGGCGACCATGAAGAGACGCTTGCCGCCGCCGCCGCGCGCCGGCTGCCGATGGTGTGTGCCAATCCGGATCTGGAAGTGCTGCGCGGCGACACGCGGCTGGTCTGCGCCGGCGCGCTGGCGGCGCGCTACGGCGAACTGGGCGGCGACATTGCCTATCACGGCAAGCCGTATCGCTCGATCTACGACCGGGCGCTCGAATTGCTCGGCGTCGCTGATCGGGAGCGGGTGCTCGCCGTCGGCGACGGCCTCAAGACCGACATTGCCGGCGCGGCCGGGGCGGGGCTTGCATCGGCATTTATCGCCGGGGGCATTCATGGGACCGAACTCGGCGTTAGAATGGGCGAGACGCCCGACGTCGGCCGCGCCGCGGCGTTCGCCGCCCGTTTCGGAACCGGCCCGACCTATCTGCTGCCGGAAATGCGCTGGTGACCGGGCGCGGCGGCGCTCAGTGGTCGCTGCCGTGCAGGATCGCGCTTTTCATGCCCGTGTCGTAGGCCATGCCGTCGGCGGTGACGACGCAGGCCATCGGGAACATCGATTTGATCAGGCCTTTGCGCTCCAGCGCGACCCACGCCGCCTCATTGGCGAGCCCGGTGGCGTCGCGGGCCAGCACGGCATAAGGCCCGAGATGGAAATGGTCGCCGTGCGGGCGCGGCAGGTTCATCACGCGCACCGATCCCGATTCTTCGGCCGGGGCCGAATGGTCGGGCAGGGCGGCCAGCGCCTGCAGCAGCGTGAGCGTGCGCAGCTGCAAGGGGTTGAGGTTGAGCGGGTTCTGTTTCTTTGGCATACGGTCCCGGTCTCTGCGTTGGCGATCGGAGCGGATTGCCCCTCTCAGTCGACTTTCATCGGAAGGATTACCATTTGCATGCCGCGCAAGTGAAGCCGGCGTTGCATGGCGATGGCGGTTTGGTTATGCAGCAGGCGCGTCCACCAGTTATCGCGGACGAAGATCAGCTTGCTGGCGAAAAACACGGCGTTAGGGAAACTGGCGGCAACCTCGGCGCACAGCTCGGTGAGCTGCGCCACTGCATCGGTGCCGAAATTGCGGTACGACGTCGCAGCGATGCCGCGGTTGTTGCAGTAATTGATGTAGTAGGTGAGCGTGCCTTCGACCTCGGCCTTCAGTTTCTCGACCGCCGTCTCGGCCCCGAAGCTCTGCGTATCGACCTCGCCGACGCTAATGAAGACCATGTTCTTGAAATGGCCGGGGAACAGCCGCGCGACCCAGAGCAGCGAGTGCATGCCGGTGCCGAGGCTGCGGCCGACCAGGAAGGCGGCGGTCGGCGCGCTGCGATCAAGCGGCGGCGGGCTGGCGACGGGAGTTGCTGCCTTGACGACGAACAGCCGGTCGACGCTGTCGATCTGACGCCGGGTTTCGACGTAGTGCCGCCGGACGAGAATGCATAGCGCGATCAGCAGGCCGGTGATGACGGCGGTCATCCACCCGCCCTCGGTGAATTTCTCGAACAGCGTCACGCCGAGAATGGCGGCGCACAGGACGAATCCGACTCCCGACAGGATAAACCGGCGCATCCAATGGGCGGTTCGTTGCCGGCACCAGTGAATACACAGCCCGAGCAGCGACAGCGTGAAGGTCAGGAAGACGTTGATGCTATAAAGCACGACGAGAATCGAAATCTTGCCGCCGGCCAGCAACAGGATGCCGATGGCGCCGCCGCCCATCAGCAAGATGCCGTTTTTGGTGACCAGCCGGCTCGACAGATAGGTGAACTGGTGCGGCAGCCACTGATCGGCCGCCATGTTGGCGAGCACTGCCGGCCCGCCAAGGAAGCCGGTATTGGCGGCGACGATGAGGAGCCCGGCCTCGCTCGCGAGAACCAGCGTCAACAGCGCCGCGCCGATCGGCCAGCCGTTCCAGCTCCAGCCTTCGATCATCGCGCCGAAGACGACGGCGTTGAGCGTCCGTCCGGCGACCGGGGCCGCGTCCCATATCAGGTAAAGAAGAATGATGCCGGCGGCGGTGAAGGCGAGCGAGGCGGCCATGTAGAACATGGTTATCTTGCCGGTGCGTATGCGCGGTTCGGCGAGGCGATCGATATTGTTCGACACCGCCTCGATGCCGGTATAGGTGCCGCCGCCCAGCGAATAGGCAAGCAGGAGCAGCGAGAGGACCGAAGTCCAGCCGATTTGCCCGGCGACGAAGACGGTCTCGTTCACCGTGTCGGGAAGAAGGCTTGGCAGGCGGTCGGCATGGGCAACGATGCCGTAGACGATCAGCAGGGCGTGAACGACAAGAAAGCCGACGAAAATCGGCATCAGCAGCGCGATGCTTTCCTTGATGTCGCGCAGATTCATCACCATCAGCACGAGAATCAGGACGATCTCGGTCGGAACCTTGAACGACTGGGCGGCGAGCGGCAGCAGGCTGAACAGGGCGTCGATGCCGCCGGCGATCGAAATGGCGACGGTCAGCACATAATCGATGATCAGGGCCGAACCGGAAACCAGGCCGACATGGGCGCCGACCAGCTGGGTTGCGACTTTGTAGCCGCCGCCGCCGGTCGGGAACAATTCGATGACCTGATTGTAGCTGAAAGCGATGACGAAAACGGTGATCGCGGTCAGTCCCGCGAGATACAGCGCTAGATGGCTATGCGCGCCCAGCGCGAGGAACGACTGTTCCGGCCCGTAATTGGCCGATGACAAGCCGTCGGCGCCCAGGCCGACCCAGGCGAAGAATGCGACGAGCAGGATATGGCGGCGCGTTTCCGGCGACAGCGGATTCCGCGGCGGCCCAAGAATCAACTGTTGCCAGTCGTCGAGACGAAACAGCTTCACGAGCGAAAGCGATCGATGTTTGGATCCGTTTTGGGGAGGTCGGGATAATGGCACTCTCCGGTCCGCCGCACAAGAACGAGCAAGTCGTTGTTTATCAAGCTGGATTATCGGCGTAGCATCCGCAGAGAGAGACCGTTCGTAGAACGGAGGCAATGATGGACGGCACACAGGCGCGCGCATGGACATGGCATTTCGACCAGCCGCCGGAGAAAATCTGGCCGGCGCTGGCCGACACCGCACGCTTCAACGAGGCGGCGGATCTGCCCAAGCACCGCATCGTCGAATCGCCGCAGCCCGACGGCACCGTGGTCTATACCGGCCACGCCAGGTTCGGCCCGTTCGCCGTGTCGTGGCGCGAGCATCCGGTCGAATGGGTGACCAATCGGCGGTTCCGCCACGCCCGCGTTTTCGCCAATGGGCCGCTGCGCGCGCTTGTCGCGACGCTGACCTTGACGCCCGAGGGAACAGGGACGCGCGGCGAATATCTGCTCGAAGTGACGCCGGCCAATCTTTTCGGCCGGCTGATGCTGCGCGCCGGTTTCTTCCGTTCGACGGAAAAAACGTTCCGCCGCCTCGCCGGCGAGGCGAACGCCTATGCCGCCGGTCAGGCGGAGCAACCGTTCGCCTTCCGGCCCGCCGCGTTGCCGGAGGAAGCGTCGGCGCGGCTGACACGATTGGTGCGCCAGCTTGAGGCCGAAACGGGCAAGGGCGATCTCGCGCGCCGGCTGGGCGAATTCATCGTCGCTGGATCGGAGGTCGATCTTCTCCATCTGCGGCCGCTGCGGCTGGCGCGATTGTGGCATGTGCCGGAACGCGAGGTGATCGAGCTGTGCCTGCGCGCGGTGCGGGCCGGCCTGCTAACCATGCATTGGGACCTGCTCTGCCCCAATTGCCGGGGCGCCAAGGTTGCTGTCGCGTCGCTCGACCGGTTGCCGATCGGGGCGCATTGCCCGACCTGCAATATCGATTACGCGCGCGATTTTGCCCGCAATGTTGAGCTGACTTTCCAGCCAGCGGCGGCTATCCGCGTGGTGCCCGACGGCGAATTCTGCCTGTTCGGCCCGATGACGACGCCGCATGTCGTCGTCCAGCAGACGCTGGCCCCCGGCGAGACGCGCGATGTGCCGGCCGATCTGCCATTCGGCGATTACCGGCTGCGCGGCCTTCATCCGGGCGGCGAGGCGGCGGTCACCTGGGGCGCTGGCGGCTTTCCCGAGCTGATCGCCGATGCGGATGGCGTGCGCGCCGGCGCACCGGCGGCACCGGGGACAGTGCGCATGGTCAATCGCCGCGACCACGACCTCACCTTGCTCGTCGAATCGCGCGCCTGGGTGCGCGACGCGCTGACTGCGCATCGCGTCACGACGCTGCAGGCCTTTCGCGACCTGTTCGCGACCGAGGCGCTGCGCCCCGGCGACGAGGTCGGCGTCGGCCATGTGACGCTGATGTTCACCGATCTGCGCGGCTCGACCGCGCTCTATTCGCGCATTGGCGATGCGCGCGCTTATCATCTCGTGCGCGAGCATTTCGCCTATCTCGCCGGCGCGGTGCGCGCGTGCGACGGCGCGGTGGTCAAGACCATCGGCGATGCGGTGATGGCGGCGTTCAGCGACCCGGCGAACGCCCTGCGCGCGGCGCTCGACGTGCAGCGCAACGTCGCGCGCTTCAACCGCGAGCAGGGCCTCGCTCCCGACGACGGCGTTGTGATCAAGCTCGGCCTGCATGGCGGCCCGTGCATCGTCGTCACGCTCAACGAACGGCTCGACTATTTCGGCTCGACCGTCAATCTTGCCGCCCGGCTCCAGGGCGAGAGCCGCGGCGGCGATATCGTGCTCTCAAAGGCGCTCGCCGCCGATCCGGCCGTGGCGGTGTTGCTCAGGCCGCTCGCCCCGGCTGCCGAGTCGGCATCGGTAAAGGGCTTCGAGGCCCCAGTTGGCTTCCTGCGGGTGGCCCTGGGCGCGTTTGCCGATATTGGCTGATTTCTTATATAGATCATAGGTATATCCGAGATTTCTGAATCCGGCTCACCGGCCGGGCGCGATTCCATGGAGCCGGCAGCGGCGGGTGGAGTAAAATTTCACGCGCAGGAAGGAACGCGACGATATGGCCGATTTCCCCAAGAAGACGAAGGCGGACTGGGAACGTCTGGCGCGCGAGGAACTGAAGGGCGCGCCGGTGGATAGCCTCGTCTGGCAGACGCCGGAAGGGATCGCGGTCAAGCCGCTCTACACGGCCGAGGATCTTGCCGGGCTCGAAGCCGTCAGTACGCTGCCTGGCTTCCCGCCCTATCTGCGAGGGCCGCGCGCCACCATGTACGCCAACCGGCCGTGGACCGTGCGCCAGTATGCCGGCTTCTCAACTGCCGAGGATTCGAATGCGTTTTACCGCGCCTGCCTGAAAGACGGCCAGATGGGTCTGTCGATCGCCTTCGATCTCGCGACCCATCGGGGCTACGATTCCGATCATCCGCGCGTCGTCGGCGACGTCGGCATGGCCGGCGTGGCGATCGATTCGGTCGAGGACATGAAAATCCTGTTCGACGGCATTCCGCTT
>JACQAF010000202.1 GCA_016195145.1 Rhodospirillales bacterium | reverse complement strand
GTCGAGCGCCCAGCCCTCGGGGATCGGTTCGCCGCGCTGGGATGCGACCATGATCTTGCCGCGCGCGACCTTGCTGAGGCTGAGATCGATGACCAGCGGCGGCCCGTCGGCGCGCGGACAGGCGAAGGCGATCGGGTTGGTGCCGAACAGCGCCTTGGCCCCGCCCCATGGCGCGATCGCTGCCGGCGAGTTGCCGAAGGCAAGGCCGATCAGCCCGCCCTCAGCCAACGGCTCGACGTGATATCCCGCCGCGCCGAAATGGTGGGAGTTGGCCACCGCCATGGCGACGACGCCGGCATTTCTTGCCATCGGCATGGCGCGGGCCAGTCCCTCGGCGATGGCTGGATAGGCAAAACCGTCGCGTGCATCGACGACCAGCGCTGCCGGGCCGGTTTCGCGGATCGCCGGCGTCGCCCTGCCATCGACCTTGCCGGCGCGCGCCTGGTCGGCATAGGCCGGCAGACGCGACAGGCCGTGCCCGGCCTGCCCATCGGCTTCGGCGGCGACCAGGGCGCGCGCCACCGTCTCGGCATTGGCAGGCGTCGTTCCCGCCGCGACCAGCACGCCAACCGCCAGCGCCTGCGCGTCGGCGAGCGAGAGTTTGTCGCTCATGTTCCGCCCTTCAGGGCTCGGCGCACGCTGGCCACGGTGACCGTCGAGACCCGTGCATTCGATTCGCGCGTGACGCCAGCGATGTGCGGGGTAAGAAGAAGGCGGGGCACGCCGTCGAGCGGCGAGCCGGCCTTGAGCGGCTCCTCGTCATAGACATCGAGCGCGGCGCCGCCGAGCCGCCCGGCCTGCAGCGCTGCGGCCAACGCCAGTTCATCGATGATGCCGCCGCGCGACGTGTTGACCAGGATCGCGTCGGGTTTCATTTTTGCCAACGCCGCCGCGTCGATCAGGTTGCGCGTCGCCGGCGTCAGCGGCACGTGAAGCGAGACGACATCGCTGGTCGCCAGCAAAACGTCGAGATCGAGATGCACGACGCCGAATTCGGCCCATGCCGGATCGCCCGCCGGCAGCAGCGGATCGTGGGCAGCAAGCGTCATGTCGAGGGCGCGGGCGCGCTTGGCCACCGCGCGCGCGATGGCCCCGAAGCCGATCAGGCCGAGCCGCTTGCCGCTCGTCTCGCGGAACATCAGCTGGTTGCGCGGCCACTTGCCGGCGAGCACGTCCGCATTGGCGTGCCAGACATCGCGCAAGCCCACCAGCGCCGCCGCGATCACATATTCGGCGACGGAGACCGTGTTGGCGCCGGTCGCCGGAAAGACCTGGATGCCCCGCCGGCGGCATTCCTCCATGTCGATATTGTCGAGGCCGACGCCGAGCCGCCCGATGACCTTCAGCTTCTTGCATGCGGCGAGCACCGCGTCCTTCACCTGCGTCCGGTTGCGCACGATCAGGGCCGGCGAATCGGCGGCGAGGCGCGCGATGTCGTCCGGCCGGTCGACCAGCTTGGGATCGTAATGGACGCCGAAATCGCGCCTAAGGTCGTCGACCGCCCAGGCGTCGATGAATTCGGTGATGACGATATCGTGCATGCTGTCGTAAGGCCTGTCGGGTTGGGAACGAAGCAATCATTCGGCCGCGTCGCCGAGCAGCGACTGGCCCGGCTTGAGGCGGGTGAAGACGACCGGTTGCGTCGTCACCTCGGGCTGTCCGGCCCCGCCCTGCCGCACGCGCATATAGCGCGAGGCGACGAGATCGCCGGGGGCCGGAAAGTCGCTGCGGAAATGCGCGCCGCGCGAATTCTCGCGCGCTAGCGCGGCGGCGGCGATCGCCCGGCTGACCAGCACCAGATTCTTGAGATTGAGCCAGTCGTGCCAGCTGAGGTTGAAGGCCGGGTTGCCGTCAGCCACGCCGATGCGCTCCAGCCGCGCATCGAGCCGCTCCAGCGCCGCTAGCGCGCGGCCAAGGCCCGCCGCATCGCGCACGATGCCGACATCCTGCCACATCAGATCGTAAAGCTCCTCGCGCACGGCCTCGATGTCGCCGGCGGCGCGGCTGAGCGGGGCGCGGATACGCGCCGAGACCTTGCCGAGCGCGGTTTCGTCGGGCGCGCGCCAGTCGCCCTCGCGTCGCACCCAGGCCGCCATCGCATCGCCGGCGACGCCGCCGAACACGGTCGAGTTGGCGACGCCGTTGCCGCCGAGGCGGTTGGCCCCGTGGACGCCGCCGGTATCCTCGCCGGCGGCGAACAGCCCGCGCAGCTCGGTCGAACAATCGCCGCGGAACTCCACCCCGCCCATCATGTAATGCGCGGTCGGGATCACCTCGACCTGCCCACCGGCGAGGTCGAAGCCGCAATCGGCGCAACGCTCGACCATGCCCTTGAACTGCTTGCGGACATTGTCGGGGCCGAGATGGCTCATCTGCAGCCACACGCCGCCGAGCGGCGTCGCCCGCCCTTTGGCGATGCGGTCGAAGATGGCGCGGCTGACCACGTCGCGCGTCGCGCGCTCGCCCTTCGGATCGTAGTCGAGCATGAAGCGCTTGCCGTCTCCGTCGAGCAGATACCCGCCGGCGCCGCGCAGGCCTTCCTCCAGCACTGTGCCGGTCATGCGCGTATCCGGCCCGGCGAGCAGGCCGGTCGGGTGGAACTGCACCATCTCCATGTCGCGCAGCGCGAGACCGGTGCGCAGCGCCATCGCCATGCCGTCGCACGACTTGTCGCCCGAGGGGGTGTGATACTTGTACATCGTCGGCCCGCCGCCGGTGGCGAGCAGCACCGCCCGCGCCTGCACGAAAACGAACGCGCCCGTCCGCATGTCGATAAACAGCACGCCGGCGAGCGCGCTTCCGTCCGCAGTCTTGATCAGCTCGACCGCGCGATGTTCCTCCAGCCGCTCGATGCCGCGCGCCCAGACCTGCTCGGCGAGGCGGTTGACGATCTCGATGCCGGTCAGGTCGCCCTTGTGCACCGTGCGATCGAAGCTCTGGCCGGCGAAGGCCTTCTGGTGGATGGTGCCGTCCGGGTTGCGGTCGAAGAAACAGCCGAGCTCGTTTTCAAGCTCGCGGATGCGGATCTGCGCGCCGACGACCAGCGCCCAGGCGAGTTCCTGGTCGTTGAGCCATTTGCCGCCCTCGACTGTGTCCATGAAATGGCGCTCGAGCGAATCGCCGAGAGCGAGCGCCACGTTATAGCCGCCCTGGACCATGCGCGTGCAGCCGGATTTGCCGAGCAGACCCTTGACCGCGATCGTAATCGACAGCTCCGGCGCCGCCTTGTGGGCGTGCAGCGCCGCGAACAGCCCGGCGCCGCCCGAACCGAGGATCAGGATGTCGGTCTTGAGCCGCTTCACGCGGTCACGCCTTCACGCCCATCGCGGCCAGGACGGTAGCGCGGCGCGCCTCGGCGGTCGCCGTAACCTTGTCGTAGAGCGAGCCGCCATGCGCATCCATCGCCACCAGCAGCGGCCCGAAGCCGCGCACCTGGAACTTCCACAGGCTTTCGGGGTTGAGATCGTCGAGGTCGACATCCTCGATCGCTTCGACCCAGGTCGTCTCCAGCGCCGCCGTGCCGCCGATGATCGCAAGATAGGCCCCGCCCAGCTCGCCGAACGCCGCCGCCGAATCCGGCCCCAGCCCGCCCTTGCCGATGATCAGCCGCACGCCGTATTGCCGCATCAGCGGGCGGGTGAAGCGCTCCATGCGGGCGCTGGTCGTCGTGCCGATGCAGACCGGCGCGTAGCCGGCCGGATGCTCGTTCGAACGCGGCGTCTTGCGGACATTGGGCGCGGTGTGGATGACCGCGTGGCCGTTCATATCAAAGCGCGTCGTGCGGCCGCGGTCGAACATGTGGATCTGCGTCGCGTCGCGGATGCCGAACAGCGCGCCGTTCAGCGTCACCGTGTCGCCGATCTTGAGAGCGCGTATCTTGGCCTCGCCGACCGGCATGCGGAAATCGTGATGCATGGCTAGAACCCGATCTCGACGCCCTTGGCGGTGAAAATGGCCGTGGCCCGGCGCGCCGAATGGCACTGGATGTTGACCGCGACCGGATTCATCGTGATGTGGGTCGCCGCCGTCTCGACATGCACGGCGAAGGCCGTCGAATCGCCGCCGAGGCCGACGCCGACGATGGTCGGCGGGCAGACCTTGCCGCCCGCCTGCATCACGCAATCGATGACGAATTTCTTCACCCCGTCGAGGCCGTCGGCGGGAATCAGCATCCGGAGGAACGAGCCGTTTTCGGAGCCGGAGCCCTTGGGGATCATTTCCAGCCTCAGCGCCCCCGGGCGGTCGACGAAATCGATATTGATCACCGGCACGCCGCGCCCGCACGACGTATGCTCGTTGACCCGGGTAATCGGGTGAACGACCGACGAGCGCAGGGGATATTCGCGCGTCGCGCGCGCGACCCCGCGCCGGATCGCCGCCTTGAGCGCCACGCCGTCGAGATCGACCTCGCGCCCGATCTCGACATTGAAGATCGGGATACCCGTGTCCTGGCAGAGAAGATTATCGGTCCGCTCGGCGACAGCGATGTTCTCGATCATCGTGGCGAGGATCGCCTTCGCCGTACCGTCGCTCTCGGCCGCGTCGAGCCGGCGGAAACCGGTCTTGACGTCGTCCGGCAGCACCTTGAGCGCTCGGATGTAAAGCAGCTTCGCGGCTTCCTCCACCGCCTGGGGATCGATGCGAAGCTTGTCCGGGCTCATCTCTGCATGCCCCATTTGCGCACGGTATGCGTCTCGATGGTGCGGAAGATGACGCTTTCCACCAGCAAACCGATAATGATCACCGTCGTCAACCCGGCGAAGACGTTGGCGGTCAGGAGTTGGTTGCGGTTCTCGAAGATGAACCAGCCGATGCCGCCCTCGCCCGATGATACGCCGAACACCAGCTCGGCCGCTATCAGCGTGCGCCAGGCGAAGGCCCAGCCGATCTTGAGGCCGGTGAGGATCGACGGGAACGCCGCCGGAATCAGGATCCTAATCACGTAGGACAGGCCGCGCAGGCCGTAATTCTGCCCGGCCATGCGTTGGGTTTCGGATACCGACAGGAAGCCGCTATGGGTGTTGAGCGCCACCGCCCACAGGACCGAATGAATGATAACAAAAACAAGGCTGGGAACGCCCAGACCGAACCACAGCAGGGCGAGCGGCAACAGCGCGATCGCCGGCAGGGGATTGAACATCGAGGTCAGGGTCGACAGAAGATCGGTGCCGATACGCGTCGACACGGCGATGGTGGTGAACACGGCGGCGAGGCCGATGCCGGCCGCATAGCCCATCGCCAGAACCGTAAGCGACGACCGCACTCTGCCAAGCAATGGCCCGTCGACCAGCGCCTCCCACAACGCGCTTATGACCTGGACAAAGGTCGGGAATATCAGATCGTTGTTGATCCCTATCGCGTAGCCTTGCCATGCAGCGGCCAGCAGGATCAGGATGAAAACGCGGCGCACGGCAGTGAGTTTGACGATCCGCTCCCACGTCGAAAGCCGCCGCGCGACATCGCCGACATGACCGGCATCGATCTCGCGCTGCTCGAATTCCCGCCGCACCGGCGGGGTGATTGCGGTTCGCCGATCAGCCATGGCGGGCCGCCCTTTCTTCCTCGATCCGTTCGGCGAAGAGCATGTTATGAATGCGGTTATGCAGCGCCTGGAAGGCCGCCCCGCCCTGGTGATCGTGGCTGAAATCGTGGGCGTTGAGCTCCGCCTTCACCCGCCCCGGATGCGGCGACAACACGAGAATGCGCGAGCCGACGATAATCGCCTCCTCGATCGAGTGGGTGACGAACAGCACCGTGAAGCGCAGATCGTCCCATAGCTGGAGCAGTTCCTCCTGCATCTTGCGCCGGGTCAGCGCGTCGAGCGCGGCGAAGGGCTCGTCCATCAGCAGGATGTCCGGCTTCATCGCCATGGCCCGCGCGATCGCCACGCGTTGCTTCATGCCGCCCGACAGCATGTGCGGATAGACGTCGGCGAATTTATCGAGGCCGACCTTGGCGATGACGGCCATCGCACGCTCGGTAGGACGAAGCGGTCGCCGGGATAGACCTGGAAGCTGACCCGATAGGTGGCGGTGACGAGATGCTGGCGCGTCTTGTACTGCAGCGTCACCCCGTCGACCGACAGCAGGGGTTCGGCGGCCGAAGCCGCCGAACCGTCGCCGGCAATGCCTGTTGCGGCCATGCCCTAGCTGCCCTGCTTGTCGTGGATCTCGGGAAAGAAGATATCCTTCCACGAGGCCGGCATTTCCTTGATCGAGCCGTTGCGGTGCATGAATTCCGCGTACTTCATCACGTTCTGCGGCGTGAGCGTGAAGACGTTCGCCGGATCGTTGAGGATTTTCATCACGAAATCCTTCGACAGCTTGGAATTTTCCGCCTTGATCCACAAATCGGCGACGTCGCTGCGGTTGGCGTTAATCATGGCCGTCGATTCCTCCAGCGCAGCGAGGATAGCCCGATAGAGCTTCGGATTCGCATCGTGGAAGCGCGACGTCGCCCAGATGGTGTTGAAGGTCGACGGTCCGCCAAGCACGTCAAACGAACTCAGCACGCGATGGACGCGCGAATCCTCCAGCTCCTGGTACTGGAACGGCGCCGAGGTGAAATGCGCATTGATCTCGGACCGGCCCGACATCATGGCGCTGAGTGCGTCCGGATGCGACATCGAGACAGTCAGCCGGTCGAGCGCGTCGTGCTTGCCTTTACCTAACTCCTTCTCCGCCGCCATCTGGAGCGTCACCGCCTGGATCGACACCTTGACCGCCGGCAGGGCGATGCGGTCGCTGTCGGTGAAATCCTTCAGCGACTTGATCTTCGGATTGATCGTGTTGAGGTAGAGCGGCATCGAGTTGATCGCCGAGACGCCCTTGACGCCCAGATTGCCCTTGGTCCGCGCCCAGATGGTCAGCACCGGCCCGACGCCGCCCGAGGCAAGGTCGAGATTGTTCGAAATCAAGGCCTCGTTCATCGGCGCGCCGGAGCTGAACTTCGTCCACGACACCGTGATGTCGCCGAGACCCGCCGCCTTGGCGTGCTTCTCGATCAGCTTGCGCTCTTCCATCACCGTCATCGGCAGGTACGAGATGCCGAACTGCTTGGCGACACGAACCTCCTTCGCTTCCTGGGCGGCGGCCGGCACGGCCGCGAATAGCAGCGCCGCGAGGCCGGCGGCGGCGAAAATCGTTCCTCGAACGGTACGGGGTGCAGTCATGTCGTCGTCTCCCTGTGGTTGTTTCCTCAATGGTCGTTTCGTCATCGTTGGTCGGACTCAGAACAGCAGGATCGCGCCCGAGACCAGCAGCAGGCCGAGCACGATGCGCCGGAATTGCCGGTCGTCGATGCGCCGGTAAAGCTTGAGGCCCAGCCACGTTCCTACGATCAGCGCGGGCGCGCTGAGCAGGAGCTGCCAGGCCGTCATGGCCGTGAATCCGACGCGCCCGCCGAACCAGGCGAGCGCCGCCAGATGCACGACGAAGATATAGGGCTGATAGACGCCGCGCTGTTCGTCCATCGGCCAGCCACGCAGGCCGCACCAGATCGTCGACACGACGCCCGACAGGCCGGCGAGGCCGCCCATCACCCCGCCGACGACGCCGACCGCCCCATCGGCCGCCCGACCGCCGACCGTCACCAGCGCCGGCGCGGGGCGGAACAGCATGTAAAGGCTGTAAGCGACCAGAAACGCCCCGACGATCAGGCGGAAGAGATCGGCGTCGGCGACGCGCAGGATGGCGACGCCAAACGGCATGCCGACGATGCCACCGGCGAGGAACGGCCACAGCCGCCCCCAGCGCACGCCGCCGCGCAGATTGATCAGCGTGATCGCCTGCACCGCCAGCGATCCGGCGAGGATCAGCGGCACCGCTTCGAGCGGCGGCATGACATGGAGCAGCACGCCCGAGGCGATCAGCGCGAAGGCGAAGCCGGCGAGCCCCGAAGCGAAGGCCGCCGCGAATGACGCAGTCACGATGGCGATGATCGAGGCTGCGTCCATCGTCACCCCGCCGCGTTGAGAAGGAAAAGAACGCCGACCGCCAGCGCGAAGCCGGCCGAGGCGGCCACCGCCGTCTTCTGCCAGTTGCGCCACGGCAAAAACTCGATGGCGAGCACCCGCAAGCCCCCCGCGAGATGGATAGCGAGCAACACGACCAGCCCGGCTTCGGCGAATTTGACCAGCGGCCGGTCGGCCCATCGTAGGAAACCGTCGAGCGCCGCCTCGCCCTCGATCGCCCGGCCGAGCGCCCAGAAATGCAGCGGCAGGAACAGCGCCAGCGCCAGTCCCGACAGGCGATGGACGAGGAAGGCGAGATAATTGGCGTGGCTGCGACCCCGCCAGGCGAGCGCGATATGCCCGGCCTTCATCGGAACAGCCCCCCGACGGCACGCCAGCCGAAGACAACGAGGGCGAGCGCGAACAGCCCGCACGCAAGGTCGAGCGAGCGACCGCGCCACGCAGTCGTCTCGCGCAAGATCGATCTGAGGCCGATCGGCGCATGGATCGCCACCGCGACGACAAACAGCCCATAAAATAAAAGCCAGGTGATTCCGCCGCGCGTGCGGGCGAGGATTTCGGCCGCGCTCAATCCGCCGCGCACCGCGAGTACGATGGTCACGAGATGGACCGCGACGCACAGGCCGAGCGCCGCGGCCGAGGCGCGCTGGGCCGTCCACAGCAGGGTTTCGATACGCGGGGCGAGCGGCCGGGCCATCAGATTTCCCCTTTGAGCGCGGCGCGCGCGGTCACACGTTTAAGCCCGGCAATGGCAGCGGTGGGGTTGAGATGTTTCGGGCAATATTCGCGGCACCCCTGCTGCGAATGGCAGGCGTGGCATCCGGCGTCGCCGGCGACGGCCGCAAGACGCTCGCGCTGCCCCGCATCGCGCACGTCGTTGACCAGCGTCCAGGCGCGGTTGAGCGCCGCCGGGCCGAGATAGTCGGGATTGGCCGCCACCACGTCGCAGGCGGCGTAGCATACCGCGCAGCCGATGCACTCGATCCCAGCGTCCGCCGCCTGGCGGGCTGGGCTCGCCGGCCGTACCGGAACGAAATCGCGCGCCGGCTCGGTCGGCGGACGGAAGCGGCCCTCCGCCTTCGCCCATTTGTCGAAAAACGGCGCCATGTCGCAGGCGAGGTCCTTGATCACCGGCAGGTTGCGCAACGGCCCGACAGTGAGCGCGCCGCCGCGCGCGACCTTGGCGACATGGGTGCGGCAGGTCCAGCGCGGCTTGCCATTGACCGTCATCGCGCACGATCCGCACATGCCGACGCGGCAGGCGAAGCGGTATGACAGGCTGGCGTCGAGATGGCGCTGGATATAGCTTACCGCGTCGAGCACGGTCTGGCTCTGCCGGCGCGGCACGGCATAGGGCACGTAGCGGCCCTCGGCGCCGCCGCGCCAAACCCGGACTTCGAGCGTTCCGCCGTCGGCAGGCACTTCGCTTCCTCCCCTCGACGCTCTTGCGCTGGCGCCGTCCGGCCGCCCTCCCGGCGGGAGGCGCGGCGGCGGCGTTTTTGTTCTTGCGCCTCCGCCATCCGGGCGAAAGCGATCGGCGCGATCAGGCGCTTTGATAAAGCTTGGTCAGTACGAACTCGCGATGGCCGAGCGCCTCGGCCGCGGTGAGCCGGCCGTTGCAGGTGCGGATCATGATGTCGATCAGCCGGTCGCCGGCCTCGTCGAGCGTCATCTCGCGCCGCAGAATGCCCGAAACGTCGAGGTCGATATGCTCGCCCATTTCGCGCACCGTCTTCGGATTGGCGGTAAGCTTGATCACCGGCTCGATCGGGTTGCCGATGACGTTGCCCTGGCCGGTCGGAAACAGGTGGACGACGAACCCGGCCGCCGCCTGCAGCGTCACGCATTCGGCCGCCGCCGACGATGTGTCCATGAAATACAGGCCGGCGCCCTTCTTCGGTTCCTCGGCCGGCTTGAGCACGTCGATATATTTGGTCTTGTGGCCGATTTTCTGCAGGTTGCCAAACGCCTTTTCCTCGATCGTCGTCAGGCCGCCGGCGATGTTGCCCTTGGTCGGCTGCGATTCGGACAGATCGTTGGTCTTGTGGCGATCGATCATCTGCTGATAGGCGCGGAAGGTGGCCATGAATTTTTCGGCCGTCTGCTTGTTCGCGGCGCGGCTGGCGCACACCGCCTCGGCCCCGGTCAGCTCCGAGGTTTCGCCGAAGCAGGTCGTCGCGCCCATGGGATCGATCTTGTCGATCAAATTGCCGACCGTCGGGCACGAGGCGAGGCCCGACGTGGTGTCGCTCTCGCCGCATTTGGTCGAAACGAAAAGCTCGTCGATCCGGCATTCCTCGCGCTGCAGCTCGCTCGCCCAATGGAGGAAGTCCTTGGCCGTGCGCGAAGCGTCGGCGATGGTCGCGATGTCGCCCTTGCCCTCGATGGCGAAACCGGCGACCGGCTTGCCGGTCTTCTTGATCCCCTCGACGACGCGGCCGGTCCAGCCCGGCTCGATGCCGATGACGATGCAGGCGGCGACGTTGGGATTGGCTCCGGTGCCGATCAGGGTACGGAAATGCAGCTCCAGATCCTCGCCGAACTGCAGCCGGCCATAGGCGTGCGGCAGCGCCATCGTGCCCTTGATGTTGTTGGCCACCGCTTCGGCGGCCGCGTTCGACAGATCGTCGAGCGGCAGGATGACGACGTGGTTGCGGATGGCGACGCGACCGTTGCCGCGGCGATAACCGAAGAAGGATAGCGGCCGGCCGTTCGGCTTGCGCTTGGCGATGCTCTTGGCCATGGCTACCACCTCTTGGTCTTGACGTTGTGAACGTGGACGTGCCGGCCCTTGCCGATCTTGTCGACCACCCGGCCGATATCGTGACCGTACTTGAAAACCGTGTCGCCCTTCTTGATGTCGCCGAGGGCGATCTTGTGGCCGAGCGGCACGGGATCGAGCGCCTTTACCGCGATTGTCGAATCGTCCTCCATCACCCAGCCGGTCAGGGTCTGCCCGGCCTTGACCCCCTCGACGACGATGACGCCGACGGTGTCTTTCTTGTCGTGCACGATGAAATGCGTCGCCATGCCTGCCCCTTCGCGGTTTGCCGACGGTTATTGTTTCTTGGCCGAGGCTAGGGCGTTCGGCCGGCGCGAGTCAACTTGATTCTTATATCTTATATAAGACATAAGGCTGTGCTACGATCCGGCCATGCAGGACAGTCCCGATTTCAAGCCGCTCTATGTCCAGGTGAAGGACCTGCTGGTCCGTCGCCTCGTCACCGGCGCGTGGCGGCCGGGCGAAGGCTTGCCGTCGGAAACCAGCCTTGCTGGCGAATTCGGCGTGAGTCAGGGCACGGTGCGCAAGGCGCTCGACGAACTCGCCCAGCAAAATCTCGTCGTCCGCCAGCAGGGCAAGGGCACCTTTGTCGCCACTCACACGCCGCAACGGGCGCTGTTCCATTTCTTCCATCTCGTCGGCGACGATGGCGCGCGCGCCCTGCCCGGTAGCCGCCTCCTCGCCGTTCGCGCCGCCAAGGCGACCAAAGCCGAGGCGGCGCGGCTCGACCTCAAGGCCGATGCCGGCGTCGTGCGTCTCAAACGCATGCGCCTCCTTGGCGGCCGCGAGGCGATCGTCGAGCGCATCGCCTTGCCGGCGGCGCGGTTTCCCGGTCTCGAAAAGGATAGCGATCTGCCCAACGAGCTCTACCGCCATTACGAGCTGGTTTACGGCGTTACCGTCGCCCGCGCGGTCGAGGCGCTGAAGGCCATAGCGGCGAACGCCGAAGAAGCGAAGCTGCTGCGCCTTGCCGCCGGCGCGCCGCTGCTCGAAATCGACCGCCTCGCCTATGCCCTCGACGGCCATGCGGTCGAATGGCGGGTCAGCCACTGCGACACCGCCGATCATCATTATGTGAGCGAGATCGAGTAAACCGGCCGGCTTCGCCTTTCGTCATGTTGTCGCGGCGATCCCGCGTCCCTATAGTCGAAGGCAGATTCCCACCTGCCGCTCCAAGGACCCACCCATGCCGACGCCCGCTTCGTTCACCACCCGCCCGGAAATCGCCGGCACGTTCGGCGTCGTCGCCTCGACCCACTGGCTCGCCTCGCAAATCGGCATGGCGGTTCTTGAAAAAGGCGGCAACGCCTTCGACGCCGCCGTCGCCGCCGGCTTCATGCTCCAGGTCGTCGAACCGCACATGAACGGTCTCGGCGGCGATGCGGTGATCATTGCCCAGCCGGCCGACGCCGCATCGCCCGCCGTGCTGTGCGGCCAGGGCGTGGCGCCCGCCGGCGCCACCATCGCGCATTATAAATCCGAGGGACTCGATCTCGTCCCCGGCACCGGTCTGCTGGCCGCCGTCATTCCCGGCGCGTTCGACGCGTGGATGCTGCTGCTGCGCGATCACGGTACGATGACCCTGGCCGAGGTTCTGGCCCCCGCCATTTCCTATGCGCGCAACGGAGCACCACTGATCGCCGGCGCGGCGGCGGCGATCGCCGGCGTCGCCGAGCTGTTCCGCAGCGAATGGAAATCCTCGGCCGCCATCTATCTGCCCGGCAACAAGGCGCCGCAGGCGGGCGAGATGTTCGTCAACCGGGCACTGGCCGACACCTATGCGCGCATTCTCAAGGAAGCCTCGGCCGCCGGGGCCGACCGCGAGCGACAGATCGAGGCGGCGCGCGCGTGTTTCTACAAAGGTTTCATCGCCGAGGCGATCGGCCGGTTCTCGACCTCGACCGCGGCGATGGACGCCTCGGGCCGGCGGCATCGCGGCGTGCTTGCCGCAACCGACTTCGCCGGCTGGCAGGCGACATGGGAAAAGCCGCTCGCCTACGATTATCGCGGCGTGCGCGTGTTCAAGGCCGGGCCGTGGGCGCAAAGCCCGGTGTTCTTCCAGGTGCTGGCCCTGCTCAAGGGGTTCGATGTCGCCGGCATGGATACGCTCGGCCCCGATTTCGTCCACACGTTGGTCGAGGCGAAGAAGCTCGCCTATGCCGACCGCGACGCCTGGTACGGCGATCCGGATTTCGTCGACGTGCCGATGGCGGCGCTGCTGAGCGACGCCTATAACGACGCGCGGCGCAAGCTGATCGGCCCGACCGCATCGCGCGAACTGCGCCCCGGCGCGCCCGACGGGCGAACGCCGCGCCTGCCCGCCTACAAGACCGGCATCGTGTCCGCCGCCCTCGGCGCCGGCGAGCCGACGCGGGTCGAACGCGAGACCGCCGAGGCGGCGCGCGGGCCGGCCGAGGGCGATACCTGCCATCGCGACGTCATCGACCGCTGGGGCAACATGGTCGCCTGCACGCCTTCGGGCGGCTGGCTGCAAAGCTCGCCCATCATCCCCGAACTTGGCTTCTGTCTCGGCACGCGGGCCCAGATGTTCTGGCTGGAGGACGGGCTGCCGAGCAGCCTCGCCCCCGGTCGCCGGCCGCGCACTACGCTCACCCCCACCCTTGCCCATAGGGACGGCAAGCCGTGGCTCGCCTTCGGCTCGCCCGGCGGCGACAACCAGGATCAGTGGATCGTCCAGTTCTTCCTGCGCCATGTCGAGCACGGCCTCAACCTTCAGGCCGCCATCGACGCGCCGATGCTGCAAAGCGACCACTGGCCGAACTCGTTTTATCCGCGCCAGGCGGCGCCGGCGAAGATGATCGTCGAGCGCCGCTTCCCCGCCGCGACGATCGCCGAGATGAAACGCCGCGGCCACGAGGTCGAGATGACCGATGACTGGGCGCTCGGGCGCAACTGCGCGGTCAAAAAGGAAGGCGCGCTGATGCTCGCCGCCGCAACTCCGCGCCTGCAACAGGCCTACGCCGTCGGGCGGTAGCTTTTCGTCAGGGCCGGCGGAACAATACGTTGGCCGAAGGCGTGCCGGCAGCAGCAGCGGCAAGGCCGGCCGCCTCGATCGCGGCGACAATGGCGCGATTGCGCGGCGTCCCCCGGTCGCCTTCAAGCTCGATCATCACCGATTTCAGTTCCGGCGAGCGCAGGGTTTCCGCCGCCCCGGCGACGATCCGGTCTTCGATCGAATCGACGTCGATCTTGAGATGGGTGGGCAGCGACGGCCCGAAGGTCGCAACGAAGCGGTCAACCGTGCAGACCGGGATCGCCTGACGGAACCTGACCGCAATCCGCCGGCCGAAAGCGTCTTCGTCGGTGCCGACGGCGTGCATCGACGAGCCGGCGTCGGTTCGCGCCATATTGAGGGTATCGAGAGCGGTGCGCGCATCGAAGGCCAGGCAATAGGCGGCGATGCGATCGCTCATGTCGTTCATCTCGATATTGCGCATCAAGGCAGCGAAGCTTGCCGCGCCGGGCTCGAAAGCGAGAACCCTGACGCCCGGCCGGAGCGCCGCATAAAGCGCGTACTGCCCGACATTGGCCCCGATATCCCACAACACGTCACCCGGTTGAAAGCTCTCGATCCAGGCGAGGGTATCGGGCTCGCGAAAGGAGAACTCGCGCACGAAGTGCAGCGATTCGCGGGTCGGGCAGTGGAATTTGAGCGGGCCGAGCTTTGTCGGCGCGTCGAGATCGAGCGCCAGATATTCCGAAACCAGCGCCTGGGTCGTCCGCCGCCGCCACGGCTTCAACGGCCGCGTCAATCCGCGAACCATCGCCGCCAGCGCGCGCGCCCATGTTGCGCTCATAACGTCATGTCGTGCGCCGGCCGTTTCATCCGCCCTTGACCTTGTAGAGAGGCGGCGTGGTCGAGGGGCTCACCCGCTTGCGGTCGGGTTCGGGTGCGATAAGCGCCTGGGTTTCCCTGAAGCTGGCGAGGCAGCGGCGCGTCAGGTCCTGGTATTCGTGGGTGCCCTGGATCTTCCACTCGAGCTCCTGCGCAGTGAGGTCGCGCAGGATGCGCGCCGGGATGCCAGCGGCGAGCTGGCCGGCCGGCACCTCGAACCCCGCCTTGACGAAGGCCATCGCGGCAACGAAGGCGTTCTCGCCGATCACCGCCCCATCCATGACCACGGCGTTCATGCCGATAAGCGCGTTGCGCCTGACCGTACAGCCGTGAAGAATCGCGCCGTGGCCGATATGAGCATCCGTCTCCATCACCGTGTCGGTGTTGGGAAAGCCGTGGACGATGCAATTGTCCTGTAGATTGCAGCCTTCGACCATCACCAGCCGCCCGAAATCGCCGCGCAGCGACGCACCGGGCCCGACATAGCAGTTGGGACCGACGATCACGTCGCCGATCAGGCTCGCCGTCGGATGGATGAAGCTGGTCGGATCGACGACCGGAACGATTCCATCAATCTCGTAGACCGGCATGGCTCTAGGCCGCCGACGGAATGCGCTGCTGGATGACGTGGAAGCGCGGCGCGATGAACGCCGCGTC
>JACQAF010000201.1 GCA_016195145.1 Rhodospirillales bacterium | reverse complement strand
CTGCCCGCCTGGCGGCGCGACGCCTTCCGCGACGCCGAGGCGCGGCCCATCGCCGCGACGAAGGAAGTCGTGCTGCTCGTCGATACCTTCACCCGCTATTTCGAGCCCGAGAACGCCCGCGCGGCGCTGGCCGTGCTCGAAGCCGCCGGCTATCGCATCCATCTGCCCGCAGCGACGACCGATGGCCGGCCCCTGTGCTGCGGCCGCACGTTTCTTGCCGAGGGGCTGGTCGACGAGGCGCGGACCGAGGCGCGGCGCATGCTCGATTCGCTGCGCCCCTTCGTCGAGCGCGGCGTCGCCATCGTCGGCCTCGAACCGTCATGCCTGTTCTCGCTCAAGGACGAGTTTCTCGCCATGCTGCCTGGGCCCGCGACCGAGGCGCTCGCCGCCCGCGCCATGCTGTTCGAGGAATTTCTCGCCGCCGAACATCGGGTCGGCCGACTCGACGGGCTCAAGCTGAAGCCGCTGCCCGAACCCACGGCGTTCGTTCACGGCCATTGCCATCAGAAAGCCTTTGCGGCAATGGGCGCGGTGCAGACCGTTCTCAAGCTTGTGCCCGGCCTCGATGTGCGGTTGATCGAATCGAGCTGCTGCGGCATGGCCGGCGCTTTCGGCTACGAGGCCGCGCATTACGACATCTCGATGAAAATGGCGGAAACGAGCCTGTTGCCAGCGGTGCGCGCCGCCGGGCCCGACGCGCTTGTCGTCGCCGACGGCACGAGCTGCCGGCACCAGATCCGCGACGGCGCGGGCCGCGAGGCGATCCACGTCGCGCGGGTACTCGCCCGCGCGCTCGCCTAAGCGGATCCCGCGGCCGCCGAATTGCGGCTTGACGTAAATCGCGCGACGTTTCACTTTCAAGGCCACGGCTGGGGTGCCCCGATCGGCGGGGCTGAGATCACACCCATCGCACCTGAACTGGGTAATGCCAGCGGAGGGACGCCTGTATGTTAACAAGCCGCATCGTTTTTTCTGTCTTCGCCCTGATGCTTGCCGACGCGGCGCACGCCGCCGAAGCGGTGCGCGTCGCCGTCCTGGTGCCGTTGACCGGGTTTCTCTCGCTCGAAGGAATGAGCCAGCGCAATGGCGCGGTGCTCGCCCTCAGGCACCCGCCGCCGGGCGTGAGCGTCACCTTCGACGTGCAAGACACCGGCGTATCGCCCGAAGGGGCGGTTAATGCGCTCGAACGCGCTCTAGCCCAGGAACGGCCAGTCTTCGTCGTCGCGCCCATGCTGGGTACGCAAATGCTGGCCATGCTGCCGATCGCGGCGGCGCGCGAAACACCGCTGCTCACCGTTTCGGGCACAACGCAGATCACCGAGATGGATAATCCATGGGTGTTCCGGTTCTTCCCCGACGATTCGGTGGTCAAGATCGCGCATGCGCGCTATGTCGACGAAATCCTGGGCAGCAAGCGCCCGGCGATCGTCTATCAGACGACCGCCTACGGCCAGAGCGGCCGCAAGTCGCTCGCCGACACCTTCGCCAGCCTCGGCACGAAGCCGGTGCTGGAGGAAGGCCTCACCCCCACCGTGCGCGACTTCACGGCCGTGCTGATCAAGATTCGCCAGGCAGAAGCCGACTCGGTGGTCCTCCACCTGCATGCTGGGCCGACCGCCCTGTTCATCCGCCAGGCCAAGGCGCAGGGCCTCGAGCTACCGATCGTCACCGGCTCGGCGATGCATCAGCCAGTCACCGCGGCACTTCTGTCGCCGGCCGAACTCAAGGGCGTGTGCGCCGAAACCGGTTCGTCGCCGATCTCCGGCGGTACGCCCGAGATGACGCGCTTCGCCGAGGATTACCGGCGCGCCTTCGGCAGCGAGCCCGATGCCTACGCCCTCGGCCAGTACGATGCCGTGCGCATGGCCCTCGCCGCCCTCGCCGACGGCGCCGCCAACCCCGCCGCCCTGCGCGCCGCGCTTGCCGGCGGAACCTATCGCGGCGTCGCCACGACCTATAACATCATGCTCGCCAACGGCGCCAACGGCCTGTTCGGCGCTGCGCCGCGTGCCGGCCCGCCGCTGATCGGCGGCGGCAGCCTCGACCTTCTCGGCCTCACCCTGCCGCGCCAGTCGCTGGCGATCATGGCGGTCGCCGGGGCGCTGGTGTTCGCGGTTCATCTCGTTCTTGCCCGCACCCAGTTCGGCCGCCGGCTGCGCGCCACGGCGCAAGACCCCGAATCGGCCCGGGCGCTCGGCATCCGCACCGATCTCCTCGTCGCCCTGACCTTCGCGCTCGCCGCCGCCCTCGCCGGGGCCGCCGGCCTGCTCCTGGCCAACCAGTTCTTCGTCACCCCGGCCGAAGGGGCCAATCTGATGCTCAAGGCCTATATCGCCACCGCCATCGCCGGCTGGGGCCGGGTCGGCGGCGCGGCACTGGGCGCGTTGCTGATCGCGGTGTTCGAAACCGTCGTCTCCGCCTATGTCTCGTATCCGGCGGCGGAAATCCTGCTCTACGTGTTCCTTCTGATCACCCTCGCCTTTCGCCCGCAGGGCCTGTTCGGCGAGCCGATCCAGCGGCGGGCCTGAACGATGGGCGAACCGCGCGATAGCTGGCTCGCCCGCGGCATTACCCTGCCGCTGGCGCTGGGCGCGGCCGGGATCGCGCTCCACGTTCTGCGTGCCGACGCTTACGGCCAACGGCTGATGACCATCGCCGGCATTTTCGTCCTGCTCGTCCTCGGCTATCAGATTATTTTCGGCCGGCTCGGCGTATTGTCGCTCGCCCAGGGGGCGTTCTTCGGCATCGGCGCCTATGCGACGGCGATTCTGGCGACCCGCGCCGGCCTGCCTTTCGTTCTCACCTTCCCATTGTCGGTCGCCATCCCCTGCATCCTCGCCGCCATCGTCGCGGTGCCGGTACTGCGCCTTGAATCGCATTACTTCGCGCTTGCCACACTCGGGCTCGGGCAGGTTCTGCTGATCGGCGCGGTCAACTGGGAATCGCTGACGGGCGGCGGTAACGGCATCGCCGGGGTGCCCGATATCCAGATTCTCGGCCGGCACATTCCGCGCGGACTCGACCTGACGGTTTTTGTCTGGGTGACGGTGGCACTCGCCGCCGCCGCCGCCTGGCAGATCGGGCGCGGCATTTTCGGCCACGCCGCCGAGATCGTCCGCGAGGCGCCGCTCGCCGCCGGAGCCGCCGGCATCGACGCCGGGCGGTTGCGTTTCGCGGCGTTGGTGATGAGCGCCGGTTACGGCGGCGGCGCCGGCGCGCTGTACGCCCACGCGATCGGCGTCGTCTCGCCCGACGTGCTGGAGCTGCCGATCATGATCGCCTGCCTCAGCATGGCCATGGTCGGCGGGCGGCTGCGCATCGCCGGCGCGGTGGTCGGCGCGGTGCTGCTGATTCACCTGCCCGAATGGTTCCGGTTTCTCGAACGCTACGCGCTGTTCGCCTATGGCGCGGCGCTGCTCGTCGCCATTCTTGCCGCGCCCGACGGCATCGTCGGCGCGCTCGAACGCCTGCGCCGCCGCTATTTCCCCGAGCCGTCGCGGGCAGCCCCGGCAGCCATTCCGTTCACCCCGCGCCCGGCCGGCAAGGCGACCGGCCCGCTGCTGGCCATTCGCGGCCTGAGCAAAAGCTTCGGCGGCGTGACCGCGGTCGACAATGTCAGCCTCGCCATGCAGCGCGGCGAGATCCTCGGCCTGATCGGCCCCAACGGCTCCGGCAAGACAACGCTGATCAACGCCATCACCGGACTTGTCCTGCCGGATCGCGGGCGGGTCTACCTCGCCGGGCGCGATATTACCGGCCGGCCGGCTTTCGCCGTCGCCCGCGCAGGCATCGCGCGCAGCTTCCAGACGCCGCAATTGGCCGACGGGCTGTCGGCGCTCGACAATGTCGCCGTCGCCCGCGCGGCGATGGCCGGAATGCGTCTTGCCCCCAATCTGGGGACGATCGGCGAGGACAAGATGCTGGCCCGCGCCCGCGGCGAGGCGATGACGCTGCTGGCCGAACTCAGCCTCGCCGGTGTCGCCGCCCGCCTTGCCGGCGACCTGCCGCACGGTGCGCGGCGACGGCTTGAGATCGCCCGCGCCATGGCCCTCGAACCGCTGGTGCTGGCGCTCGACGAACCGGCCGCCGGGCTCGACCCGGCGGAGCGGGAGGTTCTGGGCGCCATTCTCCTCGGCGTCGCCGGGCGCGGGCTTGGCCTGCTGGTGATCGAGCACGACGTGAAGTTCCTGACCGGCATCGCCCATCGCCTCGCCTGCCTCGACGCCAGCCGCCTGATCGCCCTCGGCCCGCCAGCCGAAGTCGTCGCCAACCCGAAGGTCGTCGCCGCCTATCTCGGCACGCCCCCGGCGGAGAACATGCGATGACCGGCCCGATCCTCACCATGACCGATCTTGAGATCGGCGCCGGCGCGCCTGTCGCCATTCCCGAGCTGTCGATCGCCGAAGGCGAGATCGTCGCCGTACTCGGCGCCAACGGCGCCGGCAAATCGACTCTGTTGCGCGCCGTGATGGGTCTGGCGCCGCCGGCGCGCGGACGGATCGAGTTTCTCGGCCGCGACCTCGCCGGTCGGCCGACCGACGAGCGGGCGCGCATGGGCCTCGCCTATGTCGCCGAAGGGCGGCGGATATTCCCCGGCATGAGCCTCTATGACAACCTCGCCGTCGCCTGCCCGGCCGATCGCCATGAACGCGCCCGGCGCATCGCCGAAATCTGCCGTCTCTTCCCGCCGCTTCTGCACAAGGAGCACATGCCGGCCTGGCAGCTTTCCGGCGGCCAGCAGCAGATGCTCGCCATCGGCCGCGCCCTGATGGGCGATCCCTTGCTGCTTCTCCTCGACGAACCGTCGCTGGGCCTCGCCCCCAAGATCGTGCGCGACCTGCTCGCCCGCCTGCGCGACATCGCGGCACGCGGCACCGCCGTGCTGATCGCCGAGCAGAACGCCGCGGCGGCGCTGGAGATTGCCGACCGGGCCGTGATCATGCGCGCCGGCAAGGTGGCGGCGAGCGGCCCGGCCGCCCGGCTGCGCGCCGATTCGGCGGCGCTGATCTCAAGCCTCGGCCTGTAGACCGTTGCCAAGCGGCCAGCCTGGTCCTAAACAGGGGCCGAGCCGCGCGAAAGGACCCGCCCCATGACCCCCGCCGAAATCGCCCGCACCACCGCCCGCATCCTGCTCGAAGTAAAGGCGGTTCATTTCAACCCCGCCAAGCCGTTCATCTTCACCTCCGGCTGGGCGAGCCCGACCTATATCGACTGCCGCAAGCTGATTTCCTTTCCCCGCGCCCGCGCCAAGCTCATGGAAATGGGCGTCGAGACCATCGAGCGCGAGGTCGGCTACGAATCGATCGACGCGGTGGCCGGCGGCGAGACGGCCGGCATTCCGATCGCCGCATGGATCGCCGACCGCATGTCGCTGCCCATGCTCTATGTCCGCAAGAAGCCGAAGGGCTTCGGCCGCAACGCGCTGATCGAGGGCGAGATGAAGCCGGGCGCGCGGGTGCTGCTGGTCGAGGACCTGACCACCGACGGCAAGAGCAAGATCCATTTCTGCAACGGCCTGACCGAGGCCGGGGCCGAGGTGAAGCACGCCTTCGTGCTGTTCCATTACGGCATCTTCGCCGAGAGCGTTGAGAACATGAAGGCGCTGGGGGTGAAACTGCACGCCCTCGCCACGTGGTGGGACGTGCTGGCGCTGGCCGAGGAGGGCGGTTATTTCGCGCCCGCCGAACTGGCCGAGGTCCGCAAATTCCTCGAACGCCCGGCCGAATGGTCGGCCGCCCATGGCGGCGCCGGCGCCAAGGCCGCCGGCTAGGCCCGCGCCGGAGCCGCCCGGAACATGGCCACCCCGATGCCGCGCCGGCGCCTCATCGCCGCCGGCATCGTTCTGCTGTTGGCGTTTGGCGCTGCCTTCGCATCCCGCCCGGCCGCCACCGCGCGGGACGAGCTGACCATCGGCATCACGCAGTTCCCGGCGACTTTTCATCCCAACATCGATTCGATGCTGGCCAAGTCCTATATCCTGGCGATGACCCGCCGGCCGCTGACCGTCTACGACAAGGACTGGAAGCTGGTCTGCCTCCTATGCACCGAGCTGCCGACGATCGAGAACGGGCTCGCCAAAACTATCGACCTGCCCGAAGGAAAGCAGGGCATCGCGGTCACCTACACCATCCAGCCGGGCGCGACCTGGGGCGATGGCGTGCCGGTGACCACCGACGACGTGCTGTTCACCTGGGAGGTCGGTCGCCAC
>JACQAF010000187.1 GCA_016195145.1 Rhodospirillales bacterium | reverse complement strand
TGAAAATCCCGAACCAGATCAAGTCGATACCGGCCTTCTGAACCATCGGCAGCAGGACCGCCATGGTCAGCACGATCATCGAGATGCCGTCGAGGAAGCAGCCGAGCACGATAAAAAACACGGTCAGCGCGAAGATCAACGCATAGTGCGACAACTGAAGGCTGTCGATCCACAGCGCCAGCAGGCGCGGCAGGCCGGTGAAGCCCATGGCCAGAGTGAGAAACGCCGCTCCGGCGAGAATGAGGGCAATCATCGATGAGAGCCGCGCCGCTCCCAGCAGGGCGTCCATGAAGGTCCTGCGGGTCATCGTGCCCTGCGCCGTCGACAGGCTCAGCGCCCCTACCACGCCGAGCGCCGCCGATTCGGTGGCCGTCGCGACGCCGGTATAGATCGAGCCGAGGACCATCAGGATCAGCCCCACCGCCGGCAGCAAATGACGACCGGCGCGCAGCTTGTCGAGAAACGCCATGCGCGCCCCGCCAACCGGGATCTGCTTGGGATGAAACAGCGACCAGACCACAACATAGCCGCTGAACAGCCCGGCCAGCATCAGCCCGGGCACGATGCCGGCGATGAACAGCCGGCCGATCGAAACCTCGGCGGTGACGCCATAGACGATCATGATGATCGAGGGCGGGATCAGCAGGCCGAGCGTCCCCGCCCCGGCCAGCGTGCCGATGGTCATCTTTTCGGGATAGCCCCGACCGCGCAGCTCGGGGATGGTGATCTTGCCGATGGTGGCGCAGGTCGCCGCCGACGATCCCGAGATGGCGGCGAAGATCGTGCAGCCGACGATGTTAGTGTGGAGAAGCCGCCCCGGGATGCGCAACATCCACGGCGATAGCCCCTTGAACATGTCCTCCGAGAGCTTGGAGCGGAACAGGATCTCGCCCATCCAGATGAATAGCGGCAGGGCGGTGAGCGTCCAGCTCGACGACGAATCCCAGATCTTGTTGACCATCAAATTGCCGATCGTCCGGTCGGTAAACAGCGCCATCGCCACCCACCCCACCCCGAGCAGGGCGACGCCGATCCACACGCCCATGCCGAGGAGCACGAACATGATCACGATCAATATGGTGGCGACGCCCAGTTCCACGGCGCGGGTCCCCCGGTTACTCGATATGCGCCGGGCCCTCGCCCGGCTTGTTATGGACCCGGCGGCCGAGGATCTCGTCGATCAGTTCCTCGGCAAAGGCGATGAATAGCACCACCGCCCCGAAAGCGAACACCGATTGCGGCATCCATAACGGCGTGCGGTCGGTCATCTGCGAAATATCGTCGATCTTCCATGACAGCCACGCCATGCGTACGGTGTACCAGGCGAAAAAACCCGACAGGAACACGGCGACGAGAAGACAGACGATCTCGAACAGCCGTCGGTACGGCCCCTGCGTCCGCTGGAGAAACAATGTCACCCGGATGTGCTCGCCCGCCTTCAGCGTGTAGGAAAAGGCAAGGCACGAGGCGGCCGCCATTAGATACCCGGCATAGGCGTCGAGCCCGCGGACGAAGAAGCCGAACACCCCGCCGGCGATATTGAGCACGATCATCGCCAGCATCAGCACCAGGCACAGCCCGGCAAGGACGCCGCACAAGCGATAGAGACGGGCGAGGGTTTGGCGCATGAAAAAGCCGAAATCTGCGGCTGCCGCCGGCCGGAAAGAAGTGGGGCCGGTCGGTTACCGGCCGGCCCCTGATCTGTCTACTTCTTGAACGGCGCCAGCAACGCCGCCCCGTCTGCGCCGGCTTTCGCCTCCCACTCGGAGGCCATCGTCGCCCCGACCTTCTTGAGATCGGCGGCAAGTTGCGCGCTCGGCCCCTGGACCTGCATGCCGTTCTGCTTCAGCAGCGCCACGGCATCCGAAGCCCGCTTCTTGCTGAGCTCCAGCCCGCGCGTTTCCGCCGCCGCCGCCGCCTTGAGAATGGCGTTGCGGGTCCCCTCATCGAGGGCCATGAACGCCTGTTCGCTGATGATCACGCCGTTATGCGGCAGCCACGCGTCGAGCTGATAGAAATACTTGACGTTGGTCTCCCACACCTTGGCGCTCGAGCCCGTCGCGCCCGAGGTGATCATTGAATTCACCCGCCCGGTGTTGAGCGCCTCGCCGAGCTCGGCCGCCTGGATGGTCGACACCGCCGCGCCGACCAGTTCGCCGAAGCGCGCCGCCGACGGGCCGTAGGAACGGAATTTGAGCCCCTTCATGTCGGCGACCGAGTTGATCGGCTTGTCGGCATAGAAGCCCTGCGGCGGCCACGGCGTGGCGTAGAGCAGGCGAATGCCCTGGCGCTTCAGCCGTTCGGCCAGCGCCGGCTTTGCCTTGGCCATCAGCTGCTGCGAGGCGTCGTAGCCGGTGACCACGAACGGCACCGTATCGACGCCGAACATCGGATCCTCGTTCTCCAGCGCGCTGAGCAGGATTTCGCCGATCTGCACCTCGCCGGTCTGGATCGCGCGCTTGATCTGCGGCAGCGGCATCAGCGATCCCGCCGGGTGGACGACGATCTCCAGCTTGCCGCCGCTGCCCGCCTTCACGTCGTCGGCGAATTGCCGGATGTTGACCGTATGGAACTCGCCCGGCGCATAGGGCGTCGGCATCTGCCATTTCGTTTGCGCTTCGGCCGCCCCGGCCCATGCCGTAAGCGCGCCCGTCAGGACGATTGAAAGATATTTTTTCATGACGCTCCCTTTATGACCGGTTGACGCAAGCCTTGTTCGCTACGATTATAACCGTGAACCGCATGCTCGCCAAAAAATACCGCAAGGTCAACAAGATACTGGCCTCAGTCGGGCCGGCGCTCGCCGAGCAGGGCATAGACCGCGCGGGCGAGCCGCCAGCCATCCATAACGCCCGCGGGCGATAGATCGGCGTGCGCCAGACTGTCGAGCAGAGTCAGCCGCGTCCGCCCGGCCGGCAGGGCGCGGGCGAGGGCCTGGCTTTCGGTATAGGGAATGATTGCGTCGTCGCGGCCGTGGACGACGATAAAGCGCGCGCGCAGGGCGCCGAGATTGCGCGCGCTGAGGTCGAGGGCGGAAAGATCCGCCCGCACCGCCGCCGGCAGGGCAGCGACCAGCGCCGGCACGCGTGCCGGATCGTTGTTGGCGAGAAGCGCCGCGACCATCGCCCCTTCGGGGCCAAGGCTGCGCGCCAGATCGCCGATATCGGCGTCGAGGTCGGCGAGCTTACGCCGAGCCATGGCAATCAGCGTCGTGCGGTCGGCATCGCTCTCCAGCTTCGCCGCGTTGGCGAGCACGAAGACCCATTTGCCATAGGCGTTGGGCTCCATGTATCGCCATGGCGCGCCCGGCAACCCGCGGAAATAGCCGGTGGTGAAGAACGTCACCACCGCGGTTGCGTCGTAATAGCCGCCGATCGCCACCATGAAATCGAGCCGCGCCGCAAGATCGGCCTCGCCGGCGGCGAGGATTGCCGGTCCAACAGCGTAGGAAATCGCGGCGACGCCCACTGGCCCCTGCCCCTCCGGTCGGGCGAGCAAATAGCGTGCGGCGGCGGCGATGGCCACGCCGTCGGCGGCGCTCGCGCGCTGAGCGCGCGCCCCCGGCAGGTCGGGCACCAGGACGGCGAACCCGACCCGGGCAAGCGTCCGGGCAAAGGCCACTGTCCGCCGGTCGTTGCGGCCTTCGGGCGCCAGCCCCGGCACCAGCACCAGGGCCGCGCGCGGCGCATGATCGGATAGAAGATAAAGGTCGCCCTCGGCCGGCGCGCCATCATGGCGCCAGGCGACGGCGCGCCGTTCGGGGGTCGGGGTCGCCGCCTTGAGGCGCGACGGCCCCTCGCCCGCCCTGAGGTCGAAAAGCACGAGCGCCGTATCGACCGCGTCGGCCGGCGAACACGCGGCCAGCGCCGCCGCCACTGCCAGTCCCGCCGCCAGACGACGAAGCATCATGGCGGCAAACATAGCAGGGCGCTGGCCGGCTACATATGCGCGTACATCGCGCATCCGGCGACCGGCATTTCAGCACGCAGGATCGTTCCGGTTTCGGATTCGGTAATGAACAGCGACCGATTGTCCGGCCCGCCATATGCGAGGTTGGTGCCGTAGCTGCCGGTCGCCAGCTCGACCAGATGGGTCGGGCGGCCGAGCCGGTCGAAGCGCCAGACGCCGATGCCGAGATGGCAGACGGCAAGGCCCCCTTCGGCGTCGAGCGCCAAGCCATCCGGCCCGGCGAGCCCGCCCGACAGATGTATCCATGTACCGGCCTTCGACACGCCGCCATCGAGCATGAGGGGCAGCCGCCAGACGGCATTGGCCCGGGTGACGGCAACATAGATCTGATTTTCCGCCGGGTTGAGCACGATGCCATTGGGGCTGGGGATGGTGTCGATCAGCAGATCGAGCCCGCCCGCTTCGCGCAGCCGGAAGATCCGGCCGGTCGGGTCGTGCAGGCCGGTCTGCCCCTGATCGGTGAAATACACATCGCCGTTGGCCGCGAAGACGAGATCGTTGAGGCCCCTGAAGCTTTCCGACCGATAGGTTTCGACGAGCGGCGTCACCGCACCGCGCGCGGGGTCGAGCAGCATCAGGCCGCGCCGGTAATCGGCGATGAAGATACGCCCATCCCGGTGAATCTTGAGGCCGTTGGGCCAACCGTCATATTCGGCGATTTGGGTCCAGTCCCCCGCCGGCGAAATACGAAAAATCCGCCCGAACGGGATGTCGACCACATAAAGATTGCCGGCGCGATCGAAACTCGGCCCCTCGAGGAAGCTGTCGATCGCCGCGCCGCCGCGATTGGCGTCCGCCCAGGCATTGCGCGCCTTGCGCCGGAAACGGTCGGGCAGGCGCGTGAAAATCGACGACGGCACGCGCGTCGCAGGCGGATACATAGGCCCCCCCTTATCCCCGCGTCCCGCGCGCCGTTCAGGGCGCGAGCCGCTTGACCCAGAATATCATCGACTTCGACGATTTCGACTTCTCGTCGATATCGCGCCACGAAAATTCGCAAACCAGATCGGGGCGCTTCGTATAACCGCGCCGCGTCCAGAACCCGTCGAGCGGCGCATAATCCTTCGGCCGGCGCGGGTGGTCGGCGGGCCGCGCCACGGCGCAAAACGCCGTCATCGGGAAGCCGAGCGCCCGGGCCCGCGCCTCGCGATGCTGGAAGAACGCCACGCCGAGCCCGCGGCCGCGCATCTCGGGCAGCAGCACCGATTCGCCGAAATAATAGAAATCGGCCGGATCGAGGCCGGCGCAGCGAAAGGGTTCGATCATTTCCGCGTCGTCCTTGAGCAGCGGCAGCGCCGTCGATGCGCCGACAACGCGGCCGTCGGCGCGCACGACGACGATCGTGCTGTCGGGCAGCCCGGCGTATTTGGCGAGATATTTATGCTCGTAATCGAGGCTGCCGTCGTAGAGATAGGGAAACTCGCGGAACACCGTCATGCGCAGTCGCGCGAGATCGGGAATCAGCGGCGCCGCGGCGTTGCCTGCGAGAACCTCGACGGTGATATCCGGATCGGCCATTTCCCCGTGCCTTTTCGCCGCAATCCGCATTACAGATTACAGCGATTCAGGGCATGCGCCAGCCGCAGCGGGGCGGCGGCCCCGGCGACCCGACAAGGCGCGCTCAGATGGAGAGTTCGCGCGCCTGCACCGTGTAACGGAAGCTTTCCGGGTCGAGATAATCGAGCGGCCCCTCGGCCGTTTCGGCATAGGGATACATGAGGAAAGGAACCGCCCCATCCGGCTGCGCCGGCAAGCGGAAATCGCGCGCATGGTTGAAGCCAACCCAGTTCATTTCCCAGTTGCCGAACAGGCGGCGCGTCAGCTCGCGTACCCGCGGCGAACCGACCGGCAAGCCTTCTTCGAGCACGACCTTGCGGACATCCGCCGGATCGACCGGCGTCCAGCCATAACCCTCGATATAGACTTCGGCGCGGCAATGCTGGGCCTTGGTCACGTCGTCGCTCGCACCCAGGCTCTTGAACAGCACCGAATCGGCGACCCGGATGCCGTAAAACTCGCGCGCCGGCAGGCCGACCGCGCGTGCGAGACCGACAAACAGGCCGTTGATGTCGGCGCATTTGCCGCTCAGATCGCCGCTTTCGAGCATGAATTTGATATCGCCGAGGCCGCAGCCGCGCGTTTTCGGGTCGCGGAAGGTGTTGGCGACGATCCAGTCGTAGATCGCCTGCGCCTTGTTGATCGGCCGGGCGCGCCCGACGGTGATCGCCGCAGCGGTTTTGTACACAATGCCATCGATCGGCGTGCTTGCCGTCGGCTGGAGATAGAGATCGAGCTCCTCGCGGCTCGGCCGCGCCTCGCGCCGGCGGCCCGGTGCATCGATGCCGCAGTCGCGCGTGGCGACGCGCGTCACGATATCGACCGAACGCGGCGCCGTACCCGCCGGCCATTCGGCGAACAGCATCGACGCGCCGTAAACCTTGTCGCGGTAGATTTGCGCCTTGGCCATGTCGCCGCGCCACTCGACCCCGAGCGCCCGCTGGTAATCGCCCTCATCCTGCGGCAACGGCACCCACAGCCGGGCCGGTCCGTGTCGTTCCGATAACGTAATCCTGTGTGTCAGCTCGAATTTCCGCCACGGCGCACCGACAAGCCCGACCGCAGCTTCCGCCGCCCGCCATGTGCCCGCAGCGCCCGCAGCTAAAAGGACCGTGCCTGTAAGAAATTCGCGCCGTTGCATGCAACCCTCCCTGCTACCGACCAGCGGTAAATTCAGTTTCTGCTCGGTAACCGAGCATCGACAACATCGAATATGCTAACACATCTTCAGGTTGGCAATCACAGCCAACTTCGCCGCCGCGCATTCACAAAACGGCGATCCGGCGCGCATGGCCCGTCGTTTACGCCCAGGCCGAAAGTTCAGCCGCACAAGTTTCGGCGAGATAGCCGCAAAAGGCGCGCGCCACCACAGACATCTTCTTGCCCGCCGGCCGAACAACGTACCAGTGACGCACAAGCGGAAACCCCTCGACGTCGATTTCGACCAGCCCGGCCGTGTCCTCGATGGTGTGGCGGGAGAGAATCGACACGCCGAGACCGCCGATGATCGCCTGCTTGATCGCCTCGTTGCTGCCGAGCTCCATCTTGACCTTCGGCCGGGCGGCGGTTTCGGCGAAGAATTGCTCGATTGCGGTGCGCGTGCCCGACCCGTGCTCGCGCATCAGCAGCGGCTCCCCCAATAGCTGGGCGAGCGGAACGTTGCGTGCGCCGGCGAGCCGGTGTCCCTTCGGCCCGATCACGACCAGCGGATTTTCGAGAAACCGAATGGCCTCGATATCGAAATCGAGCGGCGGCTGCCCGAAGACATAGATATCGTCGGCGTTCGCCCGCAGCCGCTCCAGCATCCGTTCGCGATTCAGGATCTCCAGCGAGACATCGACGCCCGGATGGCGATTGCAGAACGGCCCGAGCAGCCGCAGCAGGAAAAATTCCGCCGTCGTCACCGCCGCCAGCCGCAGGCCGCCGGTCTTCAGTCCCTTGAGGTCGGCCACGCCCATCTCGAAGCGGGCGACGCTGGCGAACACGTCCTGGCAAAGCTCGTGCACCACCCGGCCGGCGTCGGTAAGATAGATCTTCTTTCCGATCTGCTCGAATAGCGGCAGGCCGACCGCATTGCTGATCTTCTTCACCTGCATCGACAGGGTCGGCTGGGTGAGGTGCATTTCCTCGGCTGCACGGCTGAAGCTGCCGTGACGAACGATCGCATCGAAGGCCCGCAACTGGCGAAATGTGGCGCGTTTCATGGGGGTTACCCACCTATAGATATTTATCTATGATTATCATATAAACATTTGATTATTATTTATTCAAGCGACGAGGCATCCTCCGCCGCCACGGACATGTCGGGAGAAGGAGACGCATCGATGAAAACCACCGCCCCCAAGCTCAAAGACAAGGAACGATGGAGCGCTGGCGTCCTTGAATACAAGGTGATGGGCTATTGGCAGCCCGATTACACGCCGAAGGATACCGATGTCCTGTGCTGCTTCCGCGTCACGCCGCAGGACGGCGTCGATCCCGAGGAAGCGGCGGCGGCGGTGGCCGGCGAGTCGTCGACCGCGACCTGGACCGTGTGCTGGACTGACAGGCTGACCTCGTTCGAGAATTATCAGGCGAAGGCCTATCGCGTCGATCCGGTGCCGGGCGCGCCGGGCCAGTATTTCGCCTTCATCGCCTACGATATCGACCTGTTCGAGGAAGGCTCGGTCGCCAATCTCACCGCCTCGATCATCGGCAACGTCTTCGGCTTCAAGGCGCTGAAGGCGCTGCGGCTCGAAGACATGCGCCTGCCCCTCCACTACATCAAGACGTTCCAGGGCCCGGCCACCGGCATCATCGTCGAACGCGAGCGGCTCGATAAATTCGGCCGCCCCCTGCTCGGTGCCACGGTCAAGCCGAAGCTCGGCCTGTCGAGCCGCAATTACGGCCGCATCGTTTACGAGGCGCTCAAGGGCGGCCTCGACTTCACCAAGGACGACGAAAACATCAACAGCCAATCGTTCATGCGCTGGCGCGATCGCTGGCTTTATGTGATGGAGGCGGTCAACCGCGCCGAGGCGGCGACCGGCGAGGTCAAGGGCCATTACCTCAACGTCACCGCCGGCACGGTGGAGGACATGTACGAGCGCGCCGAATTCGCCAAGGAGCTTGGCAGCGCGATCATCATGCTCGACTTGGTGGTCGGCTACACCGGCATCCAGTCGATGACCAAATGGGCGCGGCGCAACAACATGATCGTCCATTTGCATCGCGCCGGTCATGGCACCTATACGCGCCAGAAGAACCACGGCATCAATTTCCGCGTCATCGCCAAATGGACCCGACTGATGGGCGTCGACCACGTTCACACCGGCACGGTGGTCGGCAAGCTCGAAGGCGACCCGTTCGTGACGCGCAGCTATCTCGATAGCTGCCGCGAATCGTTCATGCCGGTCAATTTGCGCCACGGCGTGTTTTTCGAACAGGACTGGGGCTCGTTCCGCAAGGTCATGCCGGTCGCCTCGGGCGGCATCCATGCCGGCCAGATGCACCAGCTGCTCGACATCTTCGGCAACGACGTGGTGCTGCAGTTCGGCGGCGGCACGATCGGCCACCCGATGGGCATCGCCGCCGGGGCGACCGCCAACCGCGTCGCCCTCGAAGCGATGGTCTTCGCCCGCAACGCCGGCGTCGACATCCTCGCCGAGGGACCGGAGGTCCTCGCCAAGGCGGCGCGTAACTGCCGGCCGCTGCAGGCGGCGCTGACCACCTGGAAGGACATCACCTTCAACTACGCTTCGACCGACACGCCGGACTTCGTGCCGACCGCGTCGGCCAGCGTCTGATCGGGAGCCCGCAATCATGAGACTGACTCAAGGCACGTTTTCGTATCTGCCCGACCTGAGCGACGATGAAATCGAATCCCAGGTCGCCTACTGCCTCAAGAACGGCTGGCCGCTCAACATCGAATACACCGACGATCCGCACCCGCGGAACACGTACTGGGAGATGTGGGGCATTCCGATGTTCGACGAAAAGGATCCGGCCGGGGTGATCTCGGCGTTGGCCGAATGCCGCAAGACCTATCCGCGGCATTATATCCGCCTCACCGCCTATGACCGCAGCCCGGCGCAACAAACGGTCGCGCTGTCGTTCCTCGTCAACCGGCCGCCGCACGAGCCCGGCTTCCGGCTCGAACGCCAGGCGGGCAGCGACCGGCGCATCCGCTACCAGATGCACAGCTACGCGACCGATCGGCCGGCGAACGAGCGCTATCCCGACCACCAGGCCGACTGATCCGGCGGCCGGAGAGCACCCACCATGGACTCACGCCCAGAACCGGATGGCGCCGACCTAATCGACCTTGCATCCGAAGTCAAGGATGCCCGCATCACCGAGGTGTTCGAGGCGCTCGACCGCGAACTGATCGGCCTCGCCCCGGTCAAGACCCGCATCCGCGAGATTGCGGCCCTGCTGCTGGTCGACCGGGCGCGGCGCAAGGTCGGGCTCGACGCCGAACCGCCGGCCCTTCACATGTCGTTCACCGGCAATCCCGGCACCGGCAAGACAACCGTGGCGATGCGCATGGCCGAAATCCTTTACCGGCTCGGCTATATCAAGAAGGGCCATCTCGTGGCGGTGACGCGCGACGATCTGGTCGGCCAGTATATCGGCCATACCGCGCCGCGGACCAAGGAGGTGCTGAAGCGGGCGATGGGCGGCGTATTGTTCATCGACGAGGCTTATTACCTCTACCGCGCCGAGAACGAGCGCGATTACGGCCAGGAAGCGATCGAGATCCTGCTCCAGGTGATGGAGAACCAGCGCAACGACCTGGTCGTCATCCTCGCCGGCTACAAGGATCGCATGGACACCTTCTTTCGCAGCAATCCGGGGATGGCGTCGCGCATCGCCCATCACATTGACTTCCCCGACTATTCCGACGACGAACTGCTGTCGATCGCGCGGCTGATGCTTGAGCAGCAGAAATACCGCCTGAGCCCCGACGGCGACAAGGCGATCCGGGAATACATCACGCTGCGCCGCCAGCGGCCGCACTTCGCCAATGCGCGCTCGATCCGCAACGCCCTCAATCGCGCCCGATTGCGCCACGCCAACCGGCTGCTCGCCAAGACCGGCGGCACCTCGCTGGCCGAGCTTTCGACCATCGAGGCGTCCGATATCCGGGCGAGCCGCGTATTCTCCGAAACGACGCAGCCGCGCAACCTCACGCAAAGTTGACGTCATCCGCCGCCTGACGGAAACGCGCACGATATAAACTGGCCCCGGTGGGAGACTGGTTCTATCGTGTGAGCCTGTTTCTCCTGCGAGCGGAGGCCCCCATGTCCGAACGCCCGATCGCCTCGCGGCGCGGCTTCCTCGCCGCCAGCGCCGGTTTCGTCACGATTTGGGCCGGAACCCCCGCCTGGGCGGCCAAGCTCATCGTCACGCCGCGCCAGTCGGAAGGGCCGTTTTATCCGGTTCAGATTCCCCTCGATTCCGATAACGATCTGGTCACGGTCGCCGGGCGGCCGGCGCGCGCCGCCGGCGAGATCGCCCATGTGTTCGGCCGCGTAATCGACGACGCCGGACGCCCCGTGCGCGGCGCCCAGGTCGAAATCTGGCAATGCGACGCCTTTGGCCAGTATCACCATCCGCGCGATCGCGGCGGGAATGCCGATCCCAACTTCCAGGGCTATGGCCGCATGGCGGCCGCCGAGGATGGCGGCTATCGGTTCCGCACCATCCGCCCGGTCGCCTATCCCGGCCGCGCGCCGCACATCCATTTCGCGATCACCGGGCCGGGCATCGCCCGCCTGACCACCCAGATGTATGTGGCCGGCGAGCCGCTCAACGACCGGGACTTCCTGCTCAACAATGTGCGCGACAGCGCGGCGCGGGCGAGCCTGGTCGTCGCCCTCGAACCCGCACCGACGGTCGAGGCCGGCGCGCGTGCTGGCACGTTCGATATCGTTCTCGGCCATAACACGGCGCGCGAATAAGGTTCGCGCATTCTCCGGGAGAATCCGCCCGATGGGCAAACGCAAGACACGAACGCCGAAAAGGCCGTCATCCGGCGGCGGTCTTCATTGGCATAGCGGCGTCACCGACAAGCGCGCAACATTGCGGCTGAACCTTATCCTTGCGGCGATTGCGGCGGCGGTCGTTATCGGCGGCGGGATTATGTGGTGGAATTCGATCAAGACCGGACGCGAATTCGCCACGCTTGCCGCCGCGGGCGCGGCGATCCTTGCCAAGGTCGAAAACCACTCCGATCTCGGTCGGCAGCATCTTCGGGTCGGCGAGCCTTATCTCTATCCGAGCCGGCTTCCGACCAGCGGTCCGCATGACCCGACCTGGGTGACGGCCGGATTCCATGATTCCTTTCAGTCGCCCACGCGTCTGGTCCATGCCCTCGAACATGGCAATGTGGTGATCTATTACGACCGCCCGGGCGATGCGGTGCTGACCCATTTACGCGCCTGGGGCGGGCTGTTCACCGGCCAGTGGGACGGCCTCGTTGCCACGCCGCTTGCCGGGCTTGGGCCGGCAGTCGTCCTGACCGCGTGGAACAAGAGCCTGCGCCTCGATCCCTTCGATGCCGCCGCCGCCGCGGCTTTCATCGAGGCCTTTCGCGGCCGCGGCCCCGAGAACCCGGCTCGCTGCACGGCCCCCGATCAGGGCGCAGACCGGCCGCTACGTGGAGTTACTAAGTTGTGATTTGCCGGA
>JACQAF010000186.1 GCA_016195145.1 Rhodospirillales bacterium | reverse complement strand
CTCATGACCGTTCCCTTTTGCGTCGTTCCGTTCGCCGGTGGGCTCTTTACCGCGTCTCAGCCGCGGCGATCACCGCCGGCTTGTCGCCCGTGGACGCGAATTTCTTCTTCGCTTCTTCGACCCAGCGGTTGAAATCCTCTTTCGACACCGCCTCGATGGCGATCGGCATATAGGCGTGATTGATGCCGCAGATCTGATTGCACTGGCCGTAATAGACCCCCGGCTTGTCGACCCGCACCCACATCTCGTTGGTCCGGCCCGGCATCGCATAGACCTGCAGGCCGAGCGCCGGCACCATCCACGAATGGATCACATCGGCCCCGGCGACGAGGATGCGCACCGTCGTTCCCACCGGCAGGACGACGCGATTGTCGACCTCGAGCAGCCGCTTCTGGCCGGGCTTGATGTCGGAATCTGCGATCATGTAGCTGTCGAACTTGATGTCGCCCTGGTCGCGATATTCGTAGGACCAGTACCACTGGTGGCCGGCGACCTTGAGGGTCATTTCGGCGTTCTGCGCCCGGTCGGCGAAGTAAAGGAGCTTGAACGACGGAATGGCGATGATCACCAGGATGATGATCGGGATTGCCGTCCACAGAACCTCAAGCAGCGTATTGTGGGAGGTGCGCGACGGCGTCGGGTTGGCCGACTTGCGGAAGCGGATCATCGTGTAGATCAGCAGGCCGAGCACGAAGATGGTGACCAGCGTGATGATCACCAGCAGCAGATTGTGGAAGGAGTGGATCCACTCCTTGACCGGCGAGGCCGGGGTCTGCATGCCCAGCTGCCACGGCTCCGGCGCCCCGATGGCGGCGGCGGCGACTCCCGCTATCGCAAGAACGCCCAAGGTCACGATTCCAACTACCGCCGCAAGGGCGAAATGTTTTGTCCAACGCATGGCCTGTTCGTCATCCTCGACTTGCGACCGGTTGACTTTACGGAGTCAGAGCGGTTGCATCGCAACGCTACGGCCGGCGCAAACCTTGCCATAGCGGGCGGTGCGCCGCCGAACCCCGGCTCAAACTACACCAGCGGCCGGCCGCTTTCCAAGCAAAACGAGGCGCAACCGCCCCTGCCCGGACCGACCCGGCGACCCGCCGGATATTGATCGCCCCCGCGGCGGTCGATCCAGCGAAAACCCCGGCTGCCTGCGGTTCTGCGACGTTATGCCGCAAGGATCGCCGACTCACCGCCGGCCCGCCGCTCCTCCCTCTTTCGAAATACGCCGGCGCACCCGCCGGACGCCGAACCACACGGCGGCGACTACCGGCGGAATCGCGACCCCGGTCGCCAGCTCGTGGTCGACCGCAACGCCGACCGTCTCGACGGTGCGCAGCACATAGCCGATCAGTCCGACGACGTAATAGCTGATCGCCGCCACCGATAGCCCCTCGACGGTCGCCTGCAGGCGGAGCTGAAGGCGCGCCCGTCGATCCATCGAGGCGAGCAATTCCTGGTTCTGCGCCTCGTGGGCGATTTCGACCCGCGTGCTGAGCAGGGCGCTGGCGCGCGACAGCCGCGCCGCCATCGTGGCGAGGCGGTCGGCGATGGCGGCGCAAGTGCGCATGGCCGGCGCGAGCCGGCGCTCCATGAACTCGCCGATGGTTTGCAGTCCGACGATTCGCTCTTCGCGCAGCTCGGCGATTCGCCGTTCGACCAGCGCCGAATAGGCCCGCGCCGCGCCGAAGCGGTAATCCGATCCGGCGGTGACGCTCTCGATCTCGGCCGCGAGCCCGATCAGGCGATCGAGCAGGCGACGCTCGTCGTCAAGCCCGCCCATGTCGCGCATCGTCCCGGTGATCGCCGCCAGCTCGCGGTCGACGGTGCTGATCCTGGGCCCGATCTCGCGCGCCACCGGCAGGGCGAGCAGGGCCATCATGCGATAGGTCTCGATTTCGAGCAGACGCTGGGCAAGGCGGCCGGCCTGCCGCTCGGCCAGGCCGCGATCCTGGACGAGGATGCGTCCGAACCCGTCGGGATGGATGCGAAAATCGGTCCACACCTCGGCCATGCCGCCGGCGACGCGGCTGCCGGCAAGATAGGCCGGCTCGAAATAGCGCGCGAGGCGTTCGCCCGGAGAGGCCGCCTCGCCGGGCGGCGCGATCGCCACATGGGCCGCAACCAGCCGGCGCCCCGGCAAATTCTCTACCCAGTCGGCCGGCAGCCGGTCGACGGCGCCGCCGACAAACGGCTCGGTGAAACCGCCATGGACAAACACCGTCCAGGCGCAGAACTCGGTATGGCGTTCCCATTTGAGGCGGAAGGCCCCGAAATCGACAAAGGCGTGGTTGACCTCGGCCGGCGGCGGGGCAACGCCGAAACGCTGGCACAGTTCGTCGAGATGGGTGCGGTCGGTCGCCGCCGTCCCCTCGCCGGACAGCATGGCGAAATGGCTGATCCGCTCCGGCGCGACCAGCGCCGCAAACGGCCGCGCATGAACTTCGTTGGTCAGCGATTGACGCAGCGGATGATCGACCGATCCTGACATTTCTGGCCCCGATATTTGTGGCATCGATCTTTAATCGAAGGAAGGCTGTAAAATGGCCGGCAATAGACTATCTTTTAAGATAGGCGATCCGGCCGGAGGAATCCCCATGAGCGATCTTGCCCGCACCGACGAATTGTTCTTTGCCCAGGGCGGCCTCGATCGCCAGCGGGTCGAACGTCTGGTTGGCGAGGCGCTGACCGGCGCCGATGACGGCGAACTCTACCTCGAATACCGGCAATCCGAGAGTCTTGCATTCGACGACGGCAAGCTCAAGAGCGCCTCGTTCGACACCACGCAGGGATTCGGCCTGCGCGCCGTCGCCGGCGCGGCGACTGGCTATGCCCATTCGACCGATTTGTCGCACGAGGCGATCGCCCGCGCCGCGGCGACGGCAACCATGGTCAAGCATGGCCATGCCGGCGCCCTCGCCGACGCCCCGGCCGGCACCAATCTCCATCTTTACGCCGACAACAACCCGCTCAGCGCGATGCCCTTCGCCGACAAGGTGAAACTTCTGGCCGAGATCGACGCTTATGCACGCGCCAAGGACCCGCGCGTCCGCCAGGTAATGGCGAGCCTCGCCGGCGAGTGGCAGGCAGTCCAGATCGTCCGCGCCGACGGCCCGCGCGTCGCCGATATCCGGCCACTGGTCCGCCTCAATGTGTCGATCGTCGTCGGCGACGGCGACCGCCAAGAGAGCGGCAGCTATGGCAGCGGCGGCCGTTTGGCTTTCGCTTCGATCATCGAACCGGCGAAATGGCGGTACGCGGTTGACGAAGCCTTGCGCCAGGCGCTGGTCAATCTCGGTTCGGTTCCCGCGCCGGCCGGCGAGATGGCGGTCGTGCTGGGGCCGGGCTGGCCCGGCATCCTGCTGCACGAGGCGATCGGCCACGGCCTCGAAGGCGATTTCAACCGCAAGCAGACCTCGGCCTTCGCCGGGCTGATGGGCGCCCGCATCGCCAGCCCCGGCGTCACGGTCATCGACGACGGAACCATCGAGGACCGGCGCGGTTCGCTCACCGTCGACGACGAGGGCACGCCCACCGAACGCACGGTGCTGATCGAGGATGGCGTGCTCGTTGGCTATATGCAGGACCGGCAGAACGCGCGCCTGATGGGCATGAAGCCGACCGGCAACGGCCGGCGGCAAAGCTTCGCCCACCATCCGATGCCGCGCATGACCAATACCTATATGCTTGG
>JACQAF010000206.1 GCA_016195145.1 Rhodospirillales bacterium | reverse complement strand
GGCTCATCATCTTCCTTGGCCATCCGACGTACGCGCTCACGGTCGTCCTGTTCACGCTCCTCGTCGCGGCGGGCTCTGGCAGCGCGGCCGAAGGAGCGTTTTCGAGGCGTCTCGGAGCTCTCGCGCGACCATCTCGCGCCGCATCTTTGCTCTTGGCGTGCCTCGTCGTGGTCCTGATCGCCGCGGGATTGCTGACGCCGCAGATGGTCCTGCGCTTCGCAGGCGCGACGACGCCGATCCGCATCCTGTCGCTATCCTCGCAGCAGCTGGCGCTTGTTCAGCTGATCGACAAGAGCGCGGTCGGCATCATCGTCCCCAAGGGCATTTACAAGGGCGTCGATTACGACGTGACGACCATATCCGTGCCGGTCGCCGCCTATGCGACGACGCGCATGGACGACGCTACCGCCTATGCGGTCACCCGCGCCTTCTGGACCAGCCGCGAGGCGATGGCCAAGCAGAACGCCTGGTGGGAAGGCGTTTCCCGCGACATGGTCGGCACCATGGGGGCGAAGCTCCACCCCGGTGCCCTCAAATACTACAACGAGGCCAAGATCGCGGTGCCGGCGGCGCTGCGCTAGGCGTTGGCCCCCGCCGGGGAAAACCGCGCCGACGTTCCCGCGCGTCCGCGCCGCATCTTGAACGCACGCCTCAAATCGGGCGCGATTCTCGCCTGGGCGACGATCGCCGTCGGCTTCCATATCTATCTCATCTTCTCGGGCCTGATTCCCAATCTGATAACCCGCCCGCTGCACCTGTTCTTCGCCCTGCCGTGGATATTCATCATCGGCGCCAAGGGCGGCCGCCTCGCGCGCGCGATCAGCGCCGCCATCGGGCTCGCCGGCATGGCCGGCTGTCTTTACATCGTGTTCGACCGCGACCGCCTGCTCGACCAGTACGGGTCGCTCCAGGGGCCGTTTCAATACGTTCTCTCCGCGCTCCTCATCCTCGTCGTGCTGGAAATGGCGCGGCGCGCGATCAAGCCGGTGTTGCCTTCGGTGGCGGCGGTTGTTCTGCTCTACGGCATTTTCGGCGACCGGCTGCCGGGCGAGCTCGGCCATAACGGCATTCCGCTCGACTCGCTGTTCGGCGCGCTGGTGGTGGCCGAAGGCGGCCTGTGGGGCGAGCTGACCGGCATCTCGGTCAATGTCGTCGCCGTGTTCCTCATCCTCGGCGCGCTAGTTGCGGCGGGCGAAGCGGGAACGGGCTTCATGGCGCTTGCCGCGCGCCTCGCCGGCAACGTGCGCGCCGGCGCGGCCAAGGTCGGCGTGCTCGCTTCGGCGATGTACGGCACGATTTCCGGCTCGGCCTCGGCCAATGTCGCCTCGGTCGGCGCGATCACCATCCCGACGATGAAACGCCTCGGCTACCCGCCGGCCTTCGCCGCCGCGGTCGAGGCCGTCGCCTCGTCGGGCGGGCAGATCATGCCGCCGATCATGGGCGCCGGCGCGTTCCTGATGGCCGAGATGCTACGCGTCACCTATGCCGACATCATGATCGCGGCGATCCTGCCGGCAATCCTGTTTTTCTTCGTCGCCTGGATCGGCTGCCACCTGTTCTCCTACCGGCTCGATCTCAGGGGCCTGCCGGAAAACGAGATGCCGTCCTGGGGTTTCGTCTTCCGCACCATGCCGTTTTTCCTCGTCCCCTTCGGCATTCTCGTCGGCATGTTGTGGTTCACCGGCTATACGGCCCAATATGCCGCCGTCCTCGCCAGCGCCGTCACTGCCCTCTTGATGTTGATCGACGGCGACGGCCGGGTCGATTTTCGGCGCTGGGGTCGGCGTCTGGCGCGTGGGCTAGTCGACGCGGCCGAGCAGATGGCGATGATCGCCGCCGTCATCATCTGCGCCGGGCTGATCGTCGGCGTGCTGCAGATGACCGGGCTCGGCGTCAAGCTCACGTCGCTGATCCTCTCGCTATCCGACGGGCGGCTGGTGCTGGCCCTCATGCTGACCGCGCTTGCCTGCATCATGCTCGGCATGGAGGTGCCGACGACGGCCGCCTACGTGATCTGCATCTCCGTCGCCGGACCGGCGTTGCTGTCGCTCGGCCTGCCGGCGCTCGATGCCCATCTCTTCGTTTTCTGGTATGCGCTGCTGTCGACGATCACGCCGCCGGTCTGCGGCACGGTCTATATCGCCGCCGGCATCGCACAAACGCCGTGGCTGCCGGTCGCCGGAACGGCGATGAGGCTCGGCCTCGGCCTGTTCTTCGTGCCGCCCGCCTTTCTCGCCAATCCGGCGATCATCCGCCCGGATGCGGACCTGGTTCTTGCCCTTGCCGCCGCGCTCAAGATCGGGATCGGCCTCACGCTGCTCTCCTACGCCGTGATCGGGGCCGGGAATCTCAACTGGAAGCGTCTGGTGGCGCTTGGCGGCGGCGGCATGCTGGTCTTCGCATTCGGCTTCTGAATCCCGGCCGCGCCGGGATAAGATGCGCCGCTATCCGCCAAACAGGCAGTTATCGGGAGCAGCATGAATTTCGATATCGCCATCATCGGCGCCGGCATTGCCGGCGCATCGGCTGCCCATGAGCTGGCCGCCACGTACAAGGTCGTCGTCCTCGAACGCGAAACGCAGCCGGGCTATCACACCACCGGCCGTTCGGCGGCGCTCTATACCGAGTATTACGGCAATCCGATAATCCGCGCGCTGACCATCGCCAGCCGCCCGTTTTTCGAGCGCCCGCCGCCCGGCTTCGCCGATCATCCGCTCCTGCTACCGCGCGGCGTGCTGTTCGTCGCCACGCTCGACCAGGATCCAGCCGTCGACGGATTCCTGCGCGCCGCAGCGGCCGCCGGCGACTCGGCCGTCGAAATCGTACGCGCCGAGGCCTTGAGAAAAGTCCCGGTTCTCGCCGAATGCGCACTCCATCGCTCCCTGTTCGAGCCCGATGCCCGCGACATGGACGTGCACGCCATCCATCAAGGATTCCTGCGCGGCCTGCGCGCCCGCGGCGGGCAGGTCGTGACCGACGCCGAGATCCGGCGCATCGAGCGGCGCGGCGGCCGTTGGCGTCTGCATACGCCGGCCGGCGATTTTACCGCCGCGCGCATCGTCAACGCCGCCGGCGCCTGGGCGGACGAGATCGCCAGGCTCGCCGGCGTCGCCCCGATCGGCCTGGTGCCGAAGCGGCGCACCGCGCTGACCTTCGATCCGCCGGCGGGAATCGACCCCGCGCCGTGGCCAATGGTCTGCGATATCGAGGACCAATTCTATTTCAAGCCCGAAGCCGGCCGTCTTCTCGCCTCGCCGGGCGACGAAACCCCGTCGCCGCCCTGCGACGCGCAGCCGGAAGAGATCGATCTCGCCCTCGCCGTCGAGCGGGTCGAGGCGGCGACGACGCTGAAGATCGCGCGCATCGTCCGCAAATGGGCGGGCCTGCGCAGCTTCGTCGCCGACAAGACGCCGGTCGTCGGCCCATCGCGCGACGGGGCGGATTTCTTCTGGCTTGCCGGTCAGGGCGGTTACGGCATCATGACCTCGCCGGCGATGGCGCGCGCCGTCGCCGCCCTGGTGCGCGGCGAGGATTTACCGGCCGATCTTCGCGCGCGCAATCTGACGGCGCCAGCCCTATCGCCGGCGCGCATAGGCGCATAAACCCGTTGGGTGTATGCCCAGGACGACAATAGGGGAAGCGCCCCTCAGATTGTCGACCTGTTCACTGGCAGATATCTCAAGGATTCCTGTGCGGCGATATGCTCACCATCGCCGATTGTTTAGGGCGGTGATGCTGGAGCTGGGCCATATATCCATTGCGATTTTTCGGCCTGTCCCAATGTCGCCCGCTGGCTCGGCAACATGCGAAAACTGCCGAACTGGCAGCCGGTTCATAAAGTGTTCTATAATATAGCCGGGTCGATGCGCGAAAAGCCGTTCGAGGCGATCTGACCGCAGCTCTGCGGAGCTGCCGAACGGCCAGCCGATCCCCCAGCCATATCCGACAGTCGAGGAGGGCGACATGATCAAGGGCCTGCACCACAACGCCTATCGTTGCCGCGATTCCGAGGAAACGCGGAAATTCTACGAAGATTTTCTCGGTCTGCGTCTGGCCGGTACGCTCGACATCAGCGAAACCATGACCGGTCGCAAGACCAGCGTCCTGCACACCTTCTATGAACTGGGAGACGGCTCGTATCTCGCCTTTTTCGAGACGCCCGACCGCCCCTTCGCCTTCAAGCCGCAACACGATTACGACCTGCATATCGCGCTTGAGGTCGACCGACCGACGCTGGAGCGCATGTTCGCCAAGGGCAAGGAACGCGGCATCGAGACCCGCGGCATTTCCGATCACGAATTCGTTCACTCGATCTATTTTCGCGACCCTAATGGCTATGTAATCGAGCTTGCCGCCAAGACGGCCGCCCATGACCGCGACATGGACCCGGCAACCAACCGCGCCCGCGCCAAACTTGACGCCTGGCAGGCGGCAAAACTGCAGATGGCGGATACCGGTCGTTAGGTTAATGCCGCCGCCATGTGCGTAAATTGTATGTACAAGAATACTACCAGGTAGGCTCCTGAATTGACTATCTTATCACCTATCGATAATATTCGTTATGGGGTGTACGGATTAGTCATGGATGCATCGGCACTCGAACCCAATGCGCGGCGGGCAAGCGCCCTGCTCAAGGCCATGGCCAATGAGCGGCGGTTGCTCATTCTTTGTTATCTGGCCCAGGGCGAGCGCTCGGTCAGCGAGCTTGAAGCCCTCGTCAAGCTGAGCCAGTCGGCCCTTTCCCAGCATCTGGCACGGCTGCGACGCGACGGCTTGGTCGCCACCCGCCGCGCGGCCCAGACCATCTATTACTCGCTCACCGGCCGCGAGGCCGAAGCGGTCATGGAAACGCTGCATCAGCTTTTCTGCGAGCCGGTCAAGGCCCCGATTCCCCCGACAGCCCGTCATTCGGTCGGCGTCTGATCCCTGGCGGATTTACGCCGCCGCCGGGCGCCAGCCAGTTTAATTTTATCGTGTATTTGGTTAATGCCGCGCGCCGCCGCCGACCGCTGCGGTATTTTTTATCTTAAAAATTTCCGCCGGCGGCCCTATATCCATAAGTATCGTACCGGCTTTACGGCCGCTTTACCGACCATACGATAGAGTCGCGGGCATTGTACCTTCATACAGCCGGCGGCCGGCGAACCCCGCCAGCGGAACGACCGGTGGAACGAAAGGACAGCCATGCGCGGTTCGGCACCCTATTTTCTCGGCCTGTTTACAGCCCTGGCTCTTGTCGCCGGCCCCGCCGCCGGCCAAGGAACTTACGACCCGGCGGCCCCCGGCCAGGTCCATGCGAGCGCTTTTGCCGCCATGCCCGCCGATCTGCCGATCGCCGTGCGGCCGCTCGACAATTCAACCGACAATCTGCGCCTCAAGCGCCGGTTTCAGGACGCTCTAGCCAGCCGCTCCATCCCGACCGCGCCAGACAAGGCGCCGCTAGCGCTTAATTTCGAGACCGAGGTCCAGGAGACGGCCCGCAGCCGCCGCCCGCCCAGCCTTGGCGAGTTCAAGGGCGACAACCGCGATTCCCAGGTTCGCATCAATCTCTGGTCGACCACCCAGGACAGCGTGACCCAGGGGCGGCGCAGCGGCGGCGACGAGAAGACAGGCGTGCGGTTCATCCTGATCGCCACGCTCGACGACCAGCGTACCGGCCAGCGCCTGTGGCAGGGCCAGGCGAGCTGGGACGGCGAAGCGCTCGACGAACAGGCGGCCTATGCGACGATGGCGCCAATCCTGGTCGAACAGCTCGGCCAGACCGTACGCCAGCGCAGCTTCCGCCTCCAGTAACCCGGCTCCAGTAACCCGGCTCCAGTAACCCGGCGGAACTTCGCCTCAGGCGCTGGCGAGCCGCAGCCCGACCATGCCGGCGACGATCAGTCCGATGCAGGCGAGCCGCAGGAGCGTTCCCGGTTCGTCGAAAAAAAAGATGCCGACAAGCGCGATGCCGGCTGCGCCGACGCCGGTCCAGATCGCATAGGCGGTTCCCATCGGTATAGCGCGCACGGCGAGCGCGAGAAAGCCGAGGCTGATCGCCATACAGACGACCGTCGCGACCGACCACCAGAGCCGTGCGAACCCGCCGGAAAATTTAAGCCCCACCATCCAGCCGATCTCGGCGACGCCGGCCAGCAAAAGATAAATCCACGCCATCGCTCATGCTCCGTATCTTGTTCGCAAGGCCGCTTCCCGACGGGAATCGCCGCTTCCGCTGCGCTGTATGGCAATCTAACCTGCCCGGTTCCGTACGGCCACACGGGCGATTCCGCGATCGGCCTTTTCGGGGGCGAGCCGATTTGCCATGCTGCCTCGAACGTTCATATCTCGATACAAATCTGTCGCCATGACGCTTAAGTTCGACCCCGCCGCCGTAACCGACCTGATCCGCCGCACCGCCGCGGAGTGCATCGTGCCGCGTTATCGCCGGCTGGCGGCGCATGAGGTGCGCAAGAAGGGCCCCGGCGACGTGGTGACCGCCGCCGATATCGCCGCCGAGGAGATGCTGTCCCGCCTCCTCGTCGAGCATATGCCGGGTAGCGTCGTCGTCGGTGAGGAAGCGGCAACGCATGACCGGTCAATCTTCGACCGGCTCGCGGGCGAAGCGCCGGTGTGGGTCGTCGATCCGCTCGACGGCACGTTCAACTTCGCCAATGCGCGCCCGCCATTTGCCACCATCGTCGCCCTGATCGTGCACGGCGGCGTGCGCGCCGGCTGGATTCACGATCCGCTTTCCGGCGAGAGCGTGATCGCCGCGGCGGGCGGCGGCGCATATCTCGACGGCCGCCGGCTCCTCGCCGGCAACGCCCCCGCATTGGCTGGCATGGTCGGCGCGCTGTCGGGGCGCATCGAGGGGCGCGGCCGCGCCCGCGACATCGCCCGCACTAGCGGCCGGTTCGGGCCGCAGATCGATCATTCCTGCGCCGGCCGGACTTATATCGACCTCGCCCAATCGCGAATCCACTTCGCGCTCTACCGCCGCACTCTGCCTTGGGACCATGCGGCCGGCTGGCTGATCCATCGCGAAATCGGGGGTTACGGAGCGTTTCTCGACGGGGAGCCCTATTCGCCGGTGCGCCTCGACGGCCCGATTCTGCTGGCCCCGTCGGAAGCCGCCTGGCGCGACATCCGGGCAATCCTTTTGGCTCCGCCGGCGGCAAGCCAGGCCGGCAGTTAGACGCCGCCCAGCCTCGCGGCCTATACTTCCCGGCACGCGCGAAGGCGGGAGATCGATGTACGCCATCGGTTGGAAGCTACGGTTGGGCGCTTTATTGCTGGCGGGCGCGCTGCTGCGCCCCGACGGCGCGGCGGTGGCCGAGACGGTCGATCTCGAACTCGTGCTGGCGGTCGATGTGTCGCGCAGCATCGACGACGAGGAATTCACCCTCCAGCGCCAGGGTTACGCCCGCGCCTTCGCCCATCCCGCCGTCATCCGGGCCATTCAGGCGAACCCGCAGCGCAAGATCGCCGTCATTTTCATCGAGTGGTCGGGCTACGATTTCCAGAAGGTTGTGGTGCCGTGGACGACGATCAGCGACGGCGAAAGCGGTGCGCTGTTCGGCGAGGCGATATTGCGCCAACCGCGATCGTTTCATGGCTGGACATCGATCAGCGGCGCCATCGATTTCGCCATCCAGCAATTCGGCAGGGGCGGATACGAAGCCGAGCGTCGAGTCATCGACGTGTCTGGCGACGGCATCAATAATAGCGGCCGGCCGACGACCGAAGCGCGCGACGCGGCGGTTGCCGCCGGTATCGTCATCAACGGCCTGGTGATCATGAACGACCGGCCGGGATCGGGGTTGTTGCAGTCTCCGCAACCGCCGCTCGACCAGTATTACCGCGAACAGGTCGTCGGCGGGCCCGGTGCATTCGTCATCGCCATCGCCGATTTCTCGACCTTCGCCTACGCCATCGTCAACAAACTGGTCAAGGAAATCGCCGCCGATCCGGCGGCGGCCGAGAACGCCCTCGCGATGCTCGGACCGCCGCGCTAGGCCGCCGTTTCTTCTGGCGTCTGCGCGCGCCCTCTGCTTGATAGTTTTCATGGTTAAACCCGAAGGGCCGGAGTCGGCCCCGCTCCCGACCGGCCTCACCGTCTATCTCGCCGCCGATGGCTTCGTCGACGATCTGGTCGCCGAACTTGGCGCGGTCGAGGCGGTGCACGACCGGCTGGTGCTCGCCGCCGGACCGCCCCGGCCGGCCGCCTGGGCGCAGAACATCTGGTTCGATCCGGTGCGCATCCCCGTCGCATCGATCGGCGCGGCGGCCAAGGCGCTGCGCGCGATGCAGCGCAACTGGGCCCTTTACGCCTTTCATCTTCACCGCCGCGCGGCGCTGATCGAGGCGAAGCTGCCGCCGCTGCGCCCAAAGCCGCTTGTCTTCCCGGCGCCCCTGCCCGCGGCGCCGCTTGGCTCGTGGACCCTTCTCGATGCCGGTACGCTACTTGCCGCACCGCGCTGTTCGAGCCCATTTCGCCACGGCGAAATCGCCTTTGCTGAAAACAAGACCGCCCCGCCCAACCGCGCCTATCTCAAGCTGTGGGAACTGTTCACCCGCCTGCAACGCCAGCCGCAGCGCGGCGAGATATGCCTCGATCTCGGCGCGAGCCCCGGCGGCTGGAGCTGGGTTCTGCATGAATGCGGGGCGCGGGTGATCGCGGTCGACAAGGCCCCGCTCGACGCGCGTATCGCGGCCCTATCGGGGGTGGAGATGCGGCAGCAAAGCGCCTTCGCGGCCGCGCCGGAGGACATCGGCCCGGTCGACTGGCTGTTTTCCGACGTGATCTGCTATCCCGCGCGACTGCTCGGCCTCGTCGAACGCTGGCTCGCCTCGGGGCTCGCACGGCGTTTTGTCTGTACCCTCAAATTCCAGGGCCCCACCGACCACGAAACCGCGCAACGCTTCGCCGCGATTCCCGGATCGCAGCTATTCCACCTGCATAACAACAAGCACGAGCTGACCTGGATCAGGCTTTGAGCGCCGCGCGGGACCGCCGCTCCATCTGCAACCCGACCACCGCGCCAAGCATCAAAAGCGCCGGAATGAACATCCAGTGCTTGGCCGGGCGGTCGGCCGCGACATTGACGCTCGTCACCGTCCAGTCGAGATCGAGACCGAGCTTTTTCGCCGACGAGCCGAAGATCACGTTGTCCACCGTCACCGCGCCCTTGTCGATGCGCAGCTCGACCCCGGCCCGTTTCAGGCGCGTTTCGCCCGCGCCGGGCAGCCCCAACGGCAACTTGATCGTTTTCTGGATCGCGCGGCCGGCCAGCGTCCCGCCGGCGACGCTGAGGCGCAACGCTCCGTCCGCCGGCTCGGCCGCGGCGATCTCATAAATGCGGGTCGCCGGAACGTCGACGAAAGGCGGATAGATCATGTCCATCCAGAATCCCGGCCGGAACAGCGTGAAGCAGACAAGGAGCAGCGCGACGGTTTCGTACCAGCGGCTTTTTACCAGGAAATGCCCCTGCGTCGCCGCGACGAACAGCAGCATGGCGACGAGCGCGCTCGCCACCACGAGAACGAATTCGAACGGGCCGCCGATATCGATCATCAGCAGTTCGTTGTTGAAAATGAAGATGAACGGCAACAGGCCGGTGCGGATTTCGTAGCGGAAGGCCTGCACGCCGGTCGCCACCGGATCGGCGCCGGAAATCGCCGACGCGGCGAAGGCGGCGAGCCCGACCGGCGGGGTCACGTCGGCCATCAGTCCGAAATAGAAGACGAACAGATGCACCGCGACCAGCGGCACCGCGAGATCGTTCTGCGCCGCCAGCTCGACGATCACCGGCGCCATCAGCGTCGCCACCACGACGTAGCTCGCCGTCGTCGGCATGCCCATGCCGAGCATCAGGCAGATCAGCGCCGTCAGCATCAGCATGATCAGCAGATTGCCACCCGACAGATAATCGACGAGCTCGGTCAGCACCAGTCCAACGCCAGTCAGCGACACCACGCCGACGATAATGCCGGCCGCCGCCGTGGCGACGCCGATGCCGATCATGTTCCGCGCCCCGAAGACCAGCCCGTCGAGCAGATCCCCGAACCCGGCGCGCAGCGGTGCCGCGAGGGCCGCCTCGCCGCGAAACAGCGCGGTCAGCGGCCGCTGGGTGACGACGACGGCGATCAGCGCCACCGTGCCGTAAAACGCCGACAGGCCGGGAGATAACTGCTCGACCATCAACGACCAGACGAGCACGAAGACCGGCAGGAGGAAGTGAAGCCCCGTCTTCGCCACCGTCGCGACGTCGGGCAGATGGACGATATCGCTGTCGGGGTCGTCGAGCGCGAGATCGGGATGGCGCGCGCGATAGGCGATCAGGCCGAGATAGACCGCCGAACCCGCCGCCGCGGCGATCCACGGCGTCGCCGCGCCGAACGCCTCTTTCGTCCAGCCGAGGCCGTAATAGACCGCGCCGCACAGGATAACGAAACCGCTGGCGGTCATCAGGAAACCGGCAAGGGATTGCAGACGGCTGCGGCGGCGCTGGCGTTCGAGGCCCTTGAGGCCGAGTTTCACCGCCTCGATATCGACGATATAGAACAGGGCGATATAGGTGATAATCGCCGGCAGGAAGGCGTGCTTGACCACCTGGGCGTAGGAGATGCCGACATACTCGGCGATCAGAAACGCCGCCGCCCCCATCACCGGCGGCATGATCTGGCCGTTGACCCCGGCGGCGCACTCGATCGCCCCCGCCTTCACCGCCGGATAGCCGACGCGCTTCATCAGTGGAATGGTGAAGGTGCCGGTGGTCACCACATTGGCGACCGACGAGCCAGAAATCATGCCGGTGAGCCCCGAGGAGACGACGCCTGCCTTGGCCGGCCCGCCGCGCAGATGGCCGAGCAGCGCGAATGAAAGCTGGATGAAATAGTTCCCCGCTCCGGCCTTCTCCAGCAGCGTGCCGAACAGGACGAAAAGGAAGACGAAACTGGTCGATACGCCGAGGGCGACGCCGAACACGCCCTCGGTCGTCAGCCAGAGCTGCGACATGGCGCGCGACAGCGAGGCGCCCTTGTGCGAGATCATCTCGGGCAGATAGGGGCCGGCGAAGATATAGGCGATGAAGATCGAGGCGACGACGGTCAGGGCCGGGCCGATCGACCGGCGCGCCGCTTCGAGCAGCAGGATCATGCCGCCCACTGCCGCGACGAGATCGAACGTCGTCGGCAGGCCCGGCCGCAACGCCATCTCGCGGTAAAACAGGAACAGATAGCCGCCGCAGAACGCCCCGGCGACGGCAAGCGCCCAATCCTGGGCCGGGATATGGGCGCGCGGCGACGATTTCAGCGCCGGGAACGCCATGAAGGCGAGGAACAGGGCGAAGGCGAGATGGATCGAGCGCGCCTCGGTGTCGTTGAGGATGAACGCGCCGAAGACGAAGGGCAGCGGCGAGGCGTACCACAGCTGGAACAGCGACCAGACCAGCGCCACCGTAAACAGCAGCCCGGCGGCGAAGCCGGTCGGGGCGCGGCCGCCGGTATCTGCCTCGGCGACGATCTTGCCGAGGGATTCCCGGTCGACCATGCCGGCGATGGCGTCTTTTTCGTTCATGACGGCCCCGGTTCGGCGATCGTCGGGCGCGAATCACGGCCGACAATCGCCGCAACCGCCCCCCGGAATCGAAAGCGGCGACCGGATGTCATCTCCGGCCGCCGCTTTCCTGTCGTCTACATCAGGCCCTTTTCCTTGTAGTAACGCAGCGCCCCCTCGTGGAGCGGCGCGGACAGCCCGTCCTTGACCATCTTCTTGGGGTCGAGATGGGCGAAGGCCGGGTGGAGCTTCTTGAACTCGTCGAAATTGTCGAACGTCGCCTTGACCACCTGATAGACGACGTCGGCCGGCACCTTGGCCGAGCTGACCATCGTCGCCAGCACGCCATAGGTCTGCGTCGCCTGCGGATTGTTGGAATAGAGCCCGCCGGCGATGGTCGCGTAAGCGTAGTACGGATGCTCCTTGACCAGCTTGTCGACCGCCGGGCCGGTAAGCGAGATCAGCTGCGCGCCGCAGGTCGTGGTCGGGTCCTGGATGTTCGCCGACGGATGGCCGACACCGTAGAAGAAGCCGTCGATCTTGTTATCGCACAGCGCGGGGCCGTGCTCGTCGGCCTTCAGCTCGGAGGCAAGCGCGAAGTCGCTCATCGTCCAGCCCATCGCGCCCAACAGCTCTTCCATCGAGTTACGCGTGCCCGAGCCGGGATTGCCGACATTGAAACGCTTGCCCTTGAAGTCGGCGAAGCTCTTGATGTTCGCCTCCTTGCGGGCGGCGACGGTGAACGGTTCCGGATGGACCGAGAAGACCGCCCGCAAATCGCCGTAGGCGCCGGCGCTTTTGAAGCTGCCGTCGCCCTTGTAGGCGAGATACTGCACGTCCGACTGGGCCATGCCGAGATCGAGCTCGCCGGCCTTGATCGTGTTGACGTTGAACACCGACCCGCCGGTCGATTCGACCGAACAACGGATGCCGTGCGCCTTACGGTCCTTGTTCACCAGCCGGCAGATCGCGCCGCCAACCGCGTAATACACGCCGGTAACGCCGCCAGTCCCGATGGTGATGAATTTCTGCTGCTGCGCGCCAGCCGGCGCCGAACCCAACGTCAACAGCGCGCCAGCGACGGCCAGCGCGACGAGCGATTTTGTCATGGAGACGCTCCCTAGATTTGATTATCGGCCTTTGGTTAAGAAGGAAAATGATAGATCATTTTGTCCACGGGTGTAAGCACCGTTTGTGCATACGACGCCGCTCGGCCGTTTCTGGAACCGATCTAGATTGCCGTGACGACGGCAACAATGCGGCCGGGTGCAATACCCGCCGATATTATGCAGTGATCAAAAATCAGTGCTGCAGCAGGTTGACAATCTCGGCCGTTGTCGCGCCGTTGGCGCGATGGCGATGACGAGGGCGGCGGCGGCGATCGAGGGGGAAATTCAGAACCGCCCCGTCGCTAATCGATCGACCCCGTCGCACGGGCACAATGCGGGCAACGGGAGGATTGGCGAGGGCCGCAAGCGATTGCCATGCGACAAGCCACGCATAGGTCTGCCAGGTGAAATATCCGAGGGCAATCATAGCCTCTACTCTCCCTCATTCACCCCCACCTTGGCCTATCGTAAGATGGTTTGGTAAACAGGCGATTAAGGCCCGGCATCGTTTTGCGCCGGACGAAACCGAATTTAGGCCGCATGGCGAATGGAACATTCTGACTATCCAGCGCCCCATGACGCCTGGCGGGCGCAAAAACCCGCCGCCGGCCGGTTGACGCTTGACCATTGCGCGCATTTCGTCCCGGATATCGAGCGCGCGAGTGCGGCGCTCGCCCGGCTCGGCTTCACCCTTACGCCTTTTTCCGCCCAGCATCACCGCATGACGCCCAGCGAGCCGCTTGTGCCGGCCGGGACCGGCAATCGCTGCATCATGCTGCGCCGCGGCTATCTCGAATTCCTGACGCCGACCGCCGATACACCGATCGCCGGCCGGCTGCGCGCGGCGATCCATCGTTATACGGGCCCGCATCTCGTCTGCTTCGGCGTCGCCGACGCCGGGGCGGCACATGCCCATCTCGCGTCAGAAGGATTCGATCCGCTGCCCGTCGTCGCTCTCGAACGGCAAATCGGAACACCGGCCGGCGAAGACACCGCGCGTTTCGCCGTCGTCCGGACGCCGCCGGACAAAATGCCCGAGGGCCGCATCCAGTTCGTCGAGCACCGCACGCCCGAACTGCTCTGGCAGGAACGCTGGCTGGCCCATGCCAATCGCGCCGTCGGGCTGGATGCGGCGATTCTCTGCGTCGCCAATCCCGCTGCCGTGGCCGCGCGTTATGCCCGTTTCACGGGCCTCCCGACCGAAAAACATGACGGCGCTTGGCGGCTCGCCACCGCGCATGGCGCGTTGCTGTTCCTCGACCCGGACGATTGCGCGCGC
>JACQAF010000205.1 GCA_016195145.1 Rhodospirillales bacterium | reverse complement strand
GGCGGCCAGATGGGCTGCCCGATCGTCTTTCGCGGCCCCAACGGTGCGGCGTCGCGCGTCGCCGCGCAGCATTCGCAGTGTTATGCGAGCTGGTATGCCCACTGCCCCGGCCTCAAGGTCGTCGCGCCATGGTCGGCCGCCGATGCGAAGGGGCTACTCAAATCGGCGATCCGCGATCCCAATCCGGTGATCTTCCTCGAAAACGAGGTGCTTTACGGCATGTCGGGCGAGGTACCGGAGGATGCCGATTTCACCGTGCCGCTGGGCAAGGCGAAGATCGTGCGCCCGGGCAAGGACGTCACCATCTGCGCCTTCTCGATCATGGTCGGCAAGTCGCTGGCGGCGGCCGAGGCGCTGGCCAAGGACGGCATCGACGTCGAGGTGATCGACCTGCGCACGCTGCGCCCGCTCGATGTCGACACCGTCGTCGCATCGGTCAAGAAGACCAACCGGCTGGTGACGGTCGAGGAAGGCTGGCCCTTCGCCGGCATCGGCAGCGAGGTGGCGACCCAGATGATGGAACATGCCTTCGACTGGCTCGACGCGCCGGTCAAGCGTGTCGCCGGCGTCGACGTGCCGATGCCTTACGCCGCCAATCTCGAAAAGCTCGCGCTGCCGCAGACCGAAGATATCGCCGCCGCGGCGCGCGACGTGCTGTACAAAAAGTAAGGGCGGGGAGGATACCATGCCGATCAAGGTTCTGATGCCCGCGCTCTCGCCGACCATGACCGAGGGCAAGCTCGCCAAGTGGCTGAAAAAGGAAGGCGAGGCGATCAAGTCCGGCGAGGCGATCGCCGAAATCGAAACCGACAAGGCGACGATGGAAGTCGAGGCGGTCGACGAGGGCATGCTCGGCAAGATTCTGGTGGCTGCCGGCACCGAGGGGGTCAAGGTGAACGAGCCGATCGCCCTTATTCTCGAAGAGGGCGAAGGCGCATCGGCGCTCGCTGGCGCTGCAACCGCGCCGCCCAAGCCAGCCGCGCCCACGCCGCCGCCCGCTGCCGCAAAACCTGCCGCAGCGCCAGCGGCCGCCATGGCCACCGCGCCGGCTGCGACGCCCGTGCCGCCGCCCGCAGTTATCGCGGCTGCGTCGAGCGGCCGGACATTCGCCAGCCCGCTCGCCAAACGCATGGCCGAGCAGGCCGGGCTCGATCTCTCACACCTCGTCGGCTCGGGCCCGCAGGGGCGGATCATCAAGGTCGATATCGAGGCGGCGCTTGCCGGCAAAGGGCCGGTTGCCGCGCGACCCGGCCTTGCGCCGGCTACCGCTCCAGCGGCGGCGGTCGTCGCCGGCCCGACGCCGCATCGCCTTGTGCCGCATTCGACGATGCGCAAGGTGATCGCGCGCCGCCTGACCGAGGCGAAGCAGCAGATCCCGCATTTCTACCTGACCATCGATTGCGAGATCGACGCGCTGCTCAAGGGGCGCGCGGCGCTCAACGCGCAGGCGCCGGAGAAAGGCGAAGGAGCGTACAAGCTGTCGGTCAACGATTTCGTCATCAAGGCGGCGGCGGCGGCGCTGCGCAAGGTGCCGGCGGCCAACGCGGCGTGGAGCGACGAAGGAACGATCATGTACGACCGGGCGGACATCTCGGTCGCGGTCGCCATTCCGGGCGGCCTGATCACGCCGATCGTCTTCGATGCCGGCAACAAGGGCCTGATCCAGATCTCGGCCGAGATGAAGGGCCTCGCCCAGCGGGCGAAGGACAACAAGCTCAAGCCCGAGGAATTTCAGGGCGGCACATTCTCGGTGTCCAATCTTGGCATGTACGGGATCAAGGACTTCGCCGCGGTGATCAACCCGCCGCAGGGCTGTATCCTCGCCGTCGGCGCGGGCGAGCAGCGCCCAGTGGTCAGGAACGGCCAGCTCGCGGTCGCGACGGTGATGAGCTGCACCCTTTCGGTCGATCATCGCGCCGTCGACGGCGCGGTCGGGGCGGAGTTCCTCGCCGCGTTCAAAAAGCTGATCGAGGAGCCGCTCGGCATGCTCCTCTAGGAGGCGCGCATGGACAAGGTCAATCTCGCCGATAAGTTCGCCCGTTTCGCCGACGCCTGGTCGCCCAAGATCGTCGGCACGGTGAACGACATGGATGTGAAGCTGGTCAAGCTCAGGGGCGCGTTCGTCTGGCACCATCACGACGCCGAGGACGAACTGTTTCTGGTGATCAAGGGCCGGCTGCGGATGGGGTTGCGCGACGGCGATGTGACGGTCGGCGAGGGCGAATTCATCGTCGTGCCCAGGGGCGTCGAGCGTTGCCCCGTGGCCGAGACGGACGAGGTGCAGGTGCTGCTGCTCGAACCCAAGGGCACGCTCAACACCGGCAATGTCCGCAACGAACGGACGGTCGAGGAACTCGGCCGGGTCTAGCAGGCCGGAAAGGAAGCAGGAAGTGGCGGAACAGAATTTCGATCTTATCGTCGTCGGCGGCGGGCCGGGCGGCTATGTCGCGGCGATCCGCGCCGCGCAGCTCAAGATGAACGTGGCGCTGGTCGAGCGCGAACATCTCGGCGGCATCTGCCTCAACTGGGGCTGCATCCCGACCAAGGCGCTGCTGCGCTCGTCGGAGATTTCGCATCTTCTCCATCACCTCGACGCTTTCGGCTTCAAGGCGGACAACGTGTCCTTCGACCTGAAGAAAGTCGTCGACCGTTCGCGCAAGGTGGCGGGGCAGCTTTCCGGCGGCGTCAAGTTCCTCCTCAAGAAAAACAAGGTCACGGTGTTCGATGGCGCGGGCAAGCTCGCCGGCGCGGCCGGGGGCCTGCGCAAGGTCGCGGTGAGCAAGGACGGCAAGCCGGTCGCCGATCTTGCGGCGAAGAACGTCATTCTCGCCACCGGGGCGCGGGCGCGCAGCCTGCCGGGGCTGGAGCCGGATGGCAAGCTCGTGTGGACGTACAAGGAGGCGATGGTGCCGCCGGCGATGCCGAAATCGCTGCTCGTCGTCGGCTCGGGCGCGATCGGCATCGAGTTCGCCAGCTTCTATCGCAACATGGGCGCCGAGGTGACGGTGGTCGAGGTGCTGGACCGCATCCTGCCGGTCGAGGACGAGGAGATTTCGGCCTTCGCCCGCAAGGCGTTCGAGAAGCAGGGGATGAAAATCCACACCGGGGCGACGGTGAAGGCGCTGAAGAAAGGCGCCGACAGCGTGACCGCGACCGTCGAGGCCGGCGGCAAGACGGCCGACATCACGGTCGAGCGGGTCATTCTCGCGGTCGGCATTGTCGGCAACGTGGAGAATATCGGCCTCGAAGGCACCAAGGCGAAGGTCGACAAGGCGCATGTCGTCGTCGATCCGTGGCTCGCCACCGGCGAGCCCGGCGTCTACGCCATCGGCGATCTCGTCGGCCCGCCCTGGCTCGCGCACAAGGCGAGCCACGAGGGCGTGATCTGCGTCGAGAAGATCGCCGGGGTGAAGGGCGTTCATCCGCTCGAGGCGAGCAACATTCCCGGCTGCACCTATTGTATGCCGCAGGTCGCCTCGGTCGGCCTGACCGAAAAGGCGGCGAAGGAAAAAGGCCGTCAGGTGCGCGTCGGCCGTTTCCCCTATATGGGCAACGGCAAGGCGATTGCGCTCGGCGAGCCCGAGGGCATGATCAAGACCGTGTTCGACGCCAAGACCGGCGAGCTTCTCGGCGCGCACATGATCGGGGCCGAAGTGACCGAGCTGATCCAGGGCTACGGCATCGCCAAGACGCTGGAGACGACCGAGGCCGAACTGATGCACGCGGTGTTCCCGCACCCGACCCTGTCGGAAATGATGCACGAGTCGGTGCTTGACGCTTACGGCCGCGCGATCCACATCTAGGGGCGTGAACCCGATGGACACCCCCGCCGCCCCGCGGCCCCGCCATCCCGAAAAGGCGCATCGCCCGGACAACCCGGTGCAACGGCGCAAGCCGGACTGGCTGCGGGTCAAGGCGCCGACCAGCCCCGAATACCACCAGACGCGGGCGCTGATGCGCTCGCTCGACCTGCGGACGGTGTGCGAGGAAGCGGCCTGTCCGAATATCGGCGAATGCTGGAAGCAGAAGCACGCGACCTTCATGATTCTCGGCGCGGTGTGCACGCGCGCTTGCGCGTTCTGCAATGTCGCCACCGGCTTGCCGGACAAGCTCGACCCGCACGAGCCCGAGCGCGTCGGCGCGGCGGTGGCGAAGCTCGGCCTCGCGCATATCGTCGTCACCTCGGTCGACCGCGACGATCTCGACGATGGCGGGGCGACGCATTTCGCGCGCACCATCGCCGCGATCCGCCGGGCCGCGCCGGCGACGACGATCGAGGTGCTGACCCCCGATTTTCTGCGCAAGGACGGCGCGCTTGAGATTGTCTCCGCCGCCCGGCCGGATGTTTTCAACCACAACCTCGAAACCGTGCCGCGGCTCTATCCGACCATTCGCCCCGGTGCGCGCTATTACCACAGCCTGCGCCTGCTCGATCAGGCCAAGCGTCTCGACCCGGCGGTGTTCACCAAGTCGGGCATCATGGTCGGGCTTGGCGAG
>JACQAF010000183.1 GCA_016195145.1 Rhodospirillales bacterium | reverse complement strand
GTGGAATTTCGTGAGGTCGAGAAAAAGGCAATATTGGAGCAAGGGCGAATTCGAACAGTAGCTAAGCATCAAAATCGAGAAGAAAAAACTGGGATGTCCGATTTATACGGGCCATCAGATCAAGTGAATCTATCGTATGGATTTACAGATAGACAGAAACAGAATTTTGCATTGGCGAGAAGGCGGTTTGACGATCTCGTCACTAAATATCCACGGGTTCAATTTTCCCAGATTCTAGGCGCTCTTCTCCAAATACCATATGTCACGAAAAGCAACGCAAGCGATATAGCTATCGAAATGCGCAACGAAGGGCAGATCGCTATCGAGGGAATGAAGCCGAAAGAGCGGGTTGTCAAACCTATGCACTTCATCGTTCGGCAAGACCCTGGCGCAGCAAAAGGCGGATAGTTTATCAAGTCTCCGTTCACGCGGGTTTGAGGGCGGCGGGGATACCGGCTAGCATCGGCGATCCTATATAAGGGTCCGGGGAGAACCCGCGAGCCAGGAGATAGAGAGCATGGCCGACGATGCGACGCTGCTCGGCAAGGTCAAACGCAAGCTGATCGAAACCAAGCAGAAATGGGCCGGCGAAGGCCGGCTGCTGACCGTCAAGACCGGCACGCCCGACGCCAACCGCCTGCCCCCCGGCCAGCGCGAGGTCAAGAACTGGCCGGTGCTCGATCTCGGCATCCAGCCGGAAATCCCGGCGGCTAAATGGCGGCTCGATATCGACGGGCTGGTCGAAAACCCGACCGCGTGGTCATGGGCCGACTACAAGGCGCAGCCGCAGGCGACGATGACATCCGATATTCACTGTGTCACCGCGTGGTCGCGCTTCGACAATAAATGGGAGGGCGTGGCGACGCGCCATCTTCTCGACATCGTCAAGCCGAAGCCGGAAGCGAAATTTGTCATCCAGCACAGCTTCGACGGCTATACGACCAACGTGCCGTTTGAGGCGTTTGCCGGCGAGGACGTGCTGCTCGCCTGCCGCTGGGAAGGCAAGCCGATCGTCGCCGAGCATGGCGGGCCGGTGCGGCTCGTGCTGCCCAAGCTCTATTTGTGGAAAAGCGCCAAGTGGCTCACCCGGCTCGAATTCGTCGCCGAGGACAAGCCCGGCTTCTGGGAAGTGCGCGGCTATCACAATCACGGCGATCCCTGGCTTGAGGAACGCTACAGCTAGGCGCGCCTGCGCGGATGGAGGGACGACGATGAAACGGCGAAACGTTCTCGGCCTTTTGGCTGGCGGTCTCTTGCTGCCGGCGGGAATCGCCCGCGCGGCGGGAGGGAGGAAGATGAGCGCGCATGATTTCGATTTCGTCTCGATCGACGGCGAGCCCCTGCCGATGAAGGGCTTCCGCGGTAAGGCGGTGCTGGTCGTCAACACCGCCTCGTTCTGCGGCTTCACCCCGCAATACGAGGGGCTGGAAGCGCTGTGGCGAGCCTATCGCGGGCGCGGGCTGGTCGTGCTCGGCGTGCCGTCGAACGATTTCGGCGCGCAGGAGCCCGGCACCGCCGCCGAGATCAAGACCTTCTGCGCCGGCTACGATGTGTCCTTTCCGCTGTCGCGCAAGGAGCAGGTGATCGGCGGCGCGGCGCATCCGTTCTACCGCTGGATCGCGGCCGAGCTCGGCGAGGGGGCGGCCCCGCGCTGGAACTTCCACAAATACTTGGTCGGCCCCGATGGGGCGCTGGTCGGGGCGTGGCCGTCGGCGGTAACGCCGATGTCGAAGGACGTCACCGCCGCGGTCGAGGGCGCGTTGGCGCGCTGACCGGCTAGCTTTTGGGGTGATAAAACGACTGCCGGCGCATGTCGCCCGGCGCGAATCCGCCATGACCGGCGATCACATGCCCCTTGGGGACGGTAAGGCCCCGGGCGTTGCCGCTTCCTTTGAGCAGACCGCCGCGACTGTCGGGATCGGGATGGGTGTGATCCTCCCCCGCCTCAAGAACGCAGTTGTCGGCGTTGATCTGGCCGAGAAGCTGGGTGCCCGTGCCGAGCCGGCTTTGCCCGTAGACCGCCGCGCCGCCTCGATACCGGCCCCGGTCGCCGATAACAATCCGGGCATCGGGCCGGTTGGCCCGGGCGATGAAGCCGCCTTCGCCGAACTGGTTGCGATGGCCGATGGCGATCGATCCGCCCTCGGCGGCAAGGATGGTTCCCGGATAGAACCGGTTTTCATCGCCGACAGTCAGCTCCGATAGATCGGCACAGAGCAGTATGACCGACGGATAGAAACAGTTCCCCGTGCCGATGAGGGCGGCCCGGGCGATCAGGGTCGAAAACGGGTCGAACACGACATTGCCGCGTTCGGCGAGGGCGAGCGTTTCCTCGACGGTGAGCAGCCCGGCGGCGCGGCGCCCCTCGTCGATACGACGGATGATCGATTCGGTGATGTCCATAACGGCCCCCCGGCATTGCCCATGCCGGCGGCATTGTGGCCAAGGCGGGGCCGCCCGCAAGGATGATTTTGCACGACCGCCGCCGCTGGAGTAGCTTGGCGCGCTTCTAAACGGTTTTCCCTATCGCAAGACGGGCAGGAGAGAAAAGTGGCCGAAGGTCCGGCAGCGTCCGATTCACGAGGTTTCGGCCGTGCGGTGCGCGACGCCTTCTTCCTGCTCGAAAGCGGGGCCGCGATCGTCAATCACGGCTCGTTCGGCGCGACGCCGCGCCCGGTGCTGGCGGCGGCCGAGGAATGGCGGCGGCGCATGGAGGCGCAGCCCGACCGTTTCATGCGTACCGAATTGCCGCCGGCGATACGGGCCGCGGCCGAAATGCTTGGCCGCTTCATCGGGGCGCGCGGCGAGGATTTGGTCTTCGTCGACAACGCGACCACGGGGGTCAACGCGGTAATCGGCTCGTTTCCGCTCGCCGCCGGCGACGAGGTGCTGACCACCACCCATGTCTACGGCGCGGTACGCAATGCGCTCAATCGCCATTACCGGCCTGCCGGGGTGCGGATCGTCGAGGCCGAGGTGCCGTTTCCAGTTTCGGGCGAGGAGGAAATCCTCGCCGCTGTGGCCGCCGGCTTTTCACCGCGCACCCGGCTGCTGATCATCGATCATGTCACCTCGCCGACGGCGCTGATCTTTCCGGTCGCCCGGCTCGCCGCCCTCGCCCGCGAACGCGGCGTCGCCGTGCTGGTCGACGGGGCGCATGCGCCGGGGATGATCGATCTCGACGTGCCGGCGCTCGGCGTCGACTGGTATGTCGGCAATTGCCATAAATGGCTGATGGCGCCCAAGAGCGCGGGGTTCCTGTGGGCGGCACCCGAACGCCAGGCGGCGCTTCATCCGCCGGTGATCTCGCACGGCTACGGTCACGGGTTTCATGCCGAGTTCGACTGGACCGGCACCCATGATTACAGCCCCTGGCTGGCGGTGCCGGCGGCGATCGAGTTCGGCGCGGCGTTCGGCTGGGACATCATCCGCCGGCGCAATCACGCGCTGCTGCTTGAGGCGGTGACACTGATCAACGCTGCCTGGTGGACTGCGATCGGCGGGCCGCCCGCCCTGCTCGGCACGATGGCCACGATCCGCTTGCCGCCGGCGCTGGCCGGCGACGGACCGGCCGATTTCGCCCACGCCCGCGCGATCCGCGACCGGCTATGGGCCGAGGCGCGGATCGAGGCCCCGGTCACGCCCTTTGCCGGGGCGCTGTGGGTGCGAATTTCGGCGCATATCTATAACGAACTCGACGATTACCGCCGCCTCGCGGCGTATTCCCCGGCTTGACGGCCGGCGATTGCCTCCACATCATCGGCCGGGAAACGCGGGAAATCATAATCCGCGCCGGGGGAGGATGTCCGAATGGCCGAGCGCCATCTGCTTGCCGTCGACCAGGGCACCACGAGCACGCGCGCCATTTTGTTCAATGGCGAGGGCGCGCCGCTTGCTTCGGCCCAGTCGGAGCTGCCGCAGATCTATCCCCGGCCGGGCTGGGTCGAACACGACCCCGAGGAAATCTGGCGCGCTACCGTCTCGGTGATGAAGCGGACGCTGGCCAACGCCAAGCTCGCCCCGGCCGACATCGCCGCCATCGGCATCACCAATCAGCGCGAAACGACCGTGTTGTGGGACCGGGCGAGCGGCAAGCCGATCCATAACGCCATCGTCTGGCAGGATCGCCGCACCGCCGAATGGTGTCGGCGGATGGCAAAGAAAGTCGGCGACAAGGAGCTCGGCAAGCGCACCGGCCTGCTGTTCGACGCCTATTTTTCGGCTTCGAAGATCGCCTGGCTGCTCGACAATGTCGCCGGCGCGCGCGCCGCGGCGGAGAAAGGGCGGCTCGCCTTCGGCACCATCGACAGCTTTCTCCTGTGGCGGCTAACCGGGGGCAAAAGCCACCTCACCGACGCGACCAACGCCGCCCGCACCATGCTGTTCAACCTGCGCACCCAGGCGTTTCGCGGCATCGCCGGCGACCAGCACGCCGCCACCGTCGGCCAGGCCTGCTTCGCGCCGGGAATGATCAAGAGCACCTATGGCACCGGCTGCTTCGTCGTCCTCAACACCGGCAGCAAAATGGTGCGCTCGAAGAACCGGCTGCTGACCACGCTCGCCTATCGGCTCGACGGCAAGCCGGTTTTCGCCGTCGAAGGTAGCATTTTCATCTCGGGCGCCGCCGTCCAGTGGCTGCGCGACGGCCTCAAGATCATCGCCAGCGCGGCCGAAACCCAGGGCCTTGCGGCCAGCGTCCCCGATACCGGCGGCGTCTATCTGGTGCCGGCCTTTACCGGCTTAGGTGCGCCATGGTGGGACCCCGACGCACGCGGCGCGATCCTTGGCCTGACCCGCGATTCGGGGCGGGCGCATGTCGCCCGCGCAGCGCTGGAGGCGACCGTCTATCAGACCCGCGACCTGATGACGGCGATGGCCGCCGACGGGGCGGCCAAGCCGGCGGCGATCCGCGTCGATGGCGGCATGGCGGCGAGCGACTGGACGATGCAGTTCCTGGCCGACCAGCTGGCGACCCCGGTCGAGCGCCCGGCGGTGACCGAAACCACGGCCCTGGGGGCCGCCTATCTCGCCGGGCTGGCGAGCGGGGTGTTCTCGTCGACCGCCGATATCGCCCGGCGCTGGCGACGCGAACGGAGGTTCGAGCCGGCGATGGGCAAGGCGGTCCGGGAACGGCTTTATGCCGGTTGGCAGGACGCGGTGCGCCGTGTGCGGAATTAACGATGGTTCCACTTGGGTCGCCCGAAAGGAAGTGCTAGGCTCCCCACCATCGAGGTTTTATATGACTTTCGTACCGTTGCACCAAGACAACGGACCGTGTTTCAACCGGGATAAATGCCCGACGACAAAAAGGGAGAGGAAGGATGATTTCACGTCGTATTCTGCTTAGCGCGGCGGCGGCTGTCGCCCTGGCCGGCGTCACGGGCGCCGCGCCGGCGCAAGCCCAGACCGAAATTCACTGGTGGCACGCGATGACGGGCGCCAACAATGACGTCATCGTCAACCTGGCCGAGGAATTCAACAAGACCCAGACCCAGTACAAGGTCGTCCCGACCTACAAGGGCGGCTACGCCGACACGATGAACGCCGGCATTGCCGCGTACCGTGCCGGCAACGCGCCGCACATCATGCAGGTGTTCGAGGTCGGCACGGCGACGATGATGTCGGCCAAGGGCGCGGTGAAGCCGGTTTACGTGCTGATGACGGAAGCCGGCGAAAAATTCGATCCCAAGGCATTTCTGCCGACCGTGACCGGCTATTACTCGACCACCAAGGGCGAAATGCTGTCGATGCCGTTCAACAGCTCCAGCATGATCATGTGGTACAACAAGGACGCCTTCAAGAAGGCCAGCCTTGACCCCAACAAGCCGCCGAAAACCTGGCCCGAGGTGTTCGACTACGCCAAGAAGCTGAAGGCCGCCGGCTATAGCACCTGCGGTTTCTCCACGGCCTGGATAACCTGGGGATTGATCGAGCAATTCAGCGCCTGGCACAACGTGCCGCTGGCCACCAAGGCCAATGGCATGGAGGGCTTCGACGCCGAACTTAAGTTCAACAGCCCGCTGCATGTGCGCCTGCTCAACGATCTGGTCAACCTGCAGAAGGACAAGATCTTCGACTACTCCGGCCGCACCAATACCGGCGAAGGCCGTTTCACCTCCGGCGAGTGTCCGATTTTCATGACCTCGTCGGCTTTCCGCGGCAACGTGGTGCGCAACGCCAAGTTTGAGTTCGGCACCTCGACATTGCCCTATTATCCCGACGCCGCGGGCGCGCCGCAGAACAGCATCATCGGCGGCGCCAGCCTGTGGGTGATGGGCGGTAAGAAGGCGGAGGAATACAAGGGCGTCGCCAAGTTCTTCTCCTTCCTGTCCGACACCGACCGGCAGATCGCGATCCACCAGTCGACCGGCTATCTGCCGATCACTAGGGCGGCGTACGACAAGAACAAGGCCGCGGGTTATTACGAGAAAAACCCGGGCACCGAAACGGCGCTCCTGCAGATGACGGGCAAGGCGCCGACCGAGAACTCGCGCGGCCTGCGCCTCGGCAACATGGTGCAGCTGCGCGATGTGTGGGCGGAAGAGGTCGAGGAGGCTCTGGCCGGCAAGAAGACCGCACAGGCGGCTTATGACGACGCCGTGAAGCGCGGCAACACAATGATGCGTCAGTTCGAGAGAACGATCAGCCGCTAACCGTCCGAAGATCGAGGCGAACCGTCCCCGGTAGCGGGGGCGGTTCGTTGCTGCGCCGCCATGGAAAAACGCGCCATCTATAACAACAAGCTGCTGCCCTATCTACTGCTCACGCCGCAGATGATCGTGGTGCTGGTCTTTTTCTATTGGCCGGCGAGCCAGGCGATCTATCAGTCTTTCCTGCTCGAGGACGCATTCGGCCTGCGATCCGATTTCATCTGGTTCGAGAATTTCGTCGAGCTGTTCCAGGATCCTTCCTACGGCAACGCCTTCGTCGTTACGGCGATCTTCAGCACAACGGTCGCGGCGCTGTCGCTGAGCAGCGCCCTGTTGCTGGCGGTGATGGCCGACCGGCAGATCAAGGGCACCGGCATCTACAAGACGCTGCTGATCTGGCCCTATGCCGTGGCGCCGGCGATCGCCGGCGTGCTGTGGCTGTTCATGTTTCAGCCGTCGCTGGGGGTCGTCGCCCAGGCGCTCAGGAAACTGGGGATCGACTGGAACCCACTGCTCAACGGCAACCACGCCATGCTGCTGGTGGTGATGGCCGCGACATGGAAACAGATCAGCTATAATTTCCTGTTCTTCCTCGCCGGGCTGCAATCGATTCCGCGCTCGGTGATCGAAGCCGCCGCCATCGACGGCGCATCGTCGACCCGGCGCTTCTGGACGATCATCTTTCCGCTGCTCTCCCCGACCGCGTTCTTCCTGCTCGTGGTCAATGTCGTCTATGTGTTCTTCGATACCTTCGGCATCATCGATTCGGTGACCGGCGGCGGTCCGGCCAAGGCGACGGAAACGCTGGTCTACAAGGTGTTTTTCGACGGCCGATTGGGCGGCAATCTAGGCGGCTCGGCGGCGCAATCGGTGGTGATGATGGTCATCGTCATCGGCCTGACCGCGGTCCAGTTCCGCTACGTCGAACGCAAGGTCCATTACTGATGGTCGAGAATCGCCCGCTGGCGAATTTTATCGCCCACGCGATCCTGTGGCTGGGGATCGCAATTGTCGTTTTCCCGGTCTATCTGACGTTTATCGCCTCGACGCACGACGCGACAGTGATCGCCAACGGCGAAATGCCGCTCACCCCGGGCCCAAACTTTTTCAAGACCTATTATCAGACGCTGTTCGTCGGCACGTCGGGCACGGTGCGCACGCCGGTCGGCATGATGATGATCAACAGCCTGATCATGGCGTTGTCGATCGCCGTCGGCAAAATTGCGATCTCGATCATCTCGTCCTTCGCGGTGGTTTATTTCCGCTTCCCGCTGCGCATGGCGTTTTTCTGGCTGATCTTCATCACGCTGATGCTGCCGGTCGAGGTGCGCATCTATCCCACCTACGCGATCGTCGCCGATCTCGGTCTGCTCGATACCTATGCCGGCCTGTCGGTGCCCTTGATCGCCTCGGCGACGGCGACGCTGTTCTTCCGGCAGTTCTTTCTTACCATTCCCGACGAGCTGGTCGAGGCCTCCAAGATCGACGGAGCCGGGCCGCTACGCTTTTTCTGGGATACGGTCGTGCCGCTGTCGCGCACCAACATGGCGGCGCTGTTCGTCATTCTGTTCATCTATGGCTGGAACCAGTATCTCTGGCCGCTCCTGATCACGACCAGCGGCGACATGCAGACGATCGTCATCGGCATCAAGAAGATGATCACGACGGCCGATGCGCTGACCGAATGGCAGATCGTCATGGCCACCGCGATGCTGGCGATGCTGCCACCGGTGACGGTGATCGTTCTGATGCAGCGCTGGTTCGTCAAAGGCCTGGTCGAGACGGAGAAGTAGAGGGACAGGGACAACATGGCCGAAGTCAATATTGCGGGCATCACCAAGTCGTTCGGACCGACAAAGGTGATTCACGGCGTCGATTGCCGGATCGCCGATGGCGAATTCGTCGTCATCCTCGGCCCGTCCGGCTGCGGCAAGTCGACGCTGTTGCGCATCGTCGCCGGGCTGGAGACGGCGACCGGCGGCGAGATCGAGATCGGCGGCAAGGTGGTGACCCGCGTCGAGCCGAAGGACCGCAACATCGCCATGGTGTTTCAGAACTACGCGCTTTACCCGCATATGAGCGTGCGCGGCAACATGGCCTACGGGCTCAAGGTGCGCGGCATGCCGAAGCCCGAAATCGAGGCGCGGGTGGCCAAGGCAGCGGAGATTTTGGAGCTCGGCCAGCTCCTCGACCGCCGCCCGCGGCAGCTCTCCGGCGGCCAGCGTCAGCGCGTGGCGATGGGCCGGGCGATCGTGCGCGAACCGCAGGTCTTCCTGTTCGACGAGCCGCTGTCCAATCTCGACGCCAAGCTGCGCGTGCAGATGCGGCTGGAAATCAAAAAACTCCATCAGACGATCCGCACCACCAGCATTTACGTCACCCACGACCAGGTCGAGGCGATGACGCTGGCCGACCGCCTGATCGTGATGAACGCCGGCCGGGCCGAGCAGATCGGCAGGCCGATCGATATCTATGCGCGGCCGGCGACGGTGTTCGTCGGCGCGTTTATCGGCTCGCCGGCGATGAACATGCTGCCGGCCCGCCTTGCGGCCGACGGGGCCGCGGTCGAGGCGGGCGGCGGCGCGCGGCTCAAGCTGCCGGCGCCGGTCGCCGGCGGCGGGCGCGAAGTCACGCTCGGC
>JACQAF010000182.1 GCA_016195145.1 Rhodospirillales bacterium | reverse complement strand
CGTGCGCCGCGCCCGGTAGACCACAAAACCAGACAATAGGAGAGAGACATGTCTGTCGCCAGCTTCGATAGCCAGGGCAGCTTCGCCCACGACCGCCTGCTGGGGGGCGACTTTCCCCGCATCGTCCGCAAGGGAACACTGCTGTCCGGCGAGAACCGCCCGCGCGGCGCGCTGCTCGGGCGCATCCTGCTCGGCGCGGCGACCGTCGCGGCGACGGCCGGCAACACCGGCAACGGCGTCTTCACCCTCGATGCGTTGACGCCCGTGCTCGCCAACGCTCAGGCCGGCGTGTACGCGATCCGCTGCATCGCCGCCGCGACCAATAGCGGCACGTTCCGGGTCAGCGATCCGAAGGGCAACGTGATCGGCGACGTCGCGGTCGGCGCGACCTTCGCGAACCAGATCAAGTTCTCGATCGCCGACGGCTCGTCCGACTTCGCGGTCGGCGACGGCTTCAACGTGACGATAGCCGCGGGATCGGGCAAGTACCGGCTGTCGGTCGCCGCCGCGCTCGACGGATCGCAATACCCGTCGGCGGTCCTGGTCGAGGCGGTCGACGCCTCGGCGGGCGATCGCGACGCGCTGGTCTACCTGTCCGGGGAGTTCGCCGATGCGGCGATCACCTTCGCCGCCGGTCACACCGCCGACAGCGTGCGCACGGCGCTGCGCCTTCTCGGCATCCATCTCGCTACATCGCTGGCCCCGTAGGGGCGCGACCGCGCCTACGGCCGACATCCCACATAAAGGAGACATATCGTGGACATCTTCCAGACCGCCTTCCTGCACCGGGTCGTCGAGGCGCTCGACCAGCCCTCGTCGTTCCTGCTCGACACCTTCTTTCCGAAAGACCAGAAGAGCCAGACCGCGGAAATCTACTTCGACGTTCTCGACAACAAGCCGCGCCTCACGCCCTTCGTCCATCCGTCGCGCCCCGCACCGGTCGTGAGCAATCATGGCTATTTCGCCAAATCGTTCCGGCCGGCCTATGTCAAGGACAAGCGGATATTCAATCCCGACGCCCCGCTGCGCCGGAGCGTTGGCGAACAGATCGGCGGCAGCATGTCGCCGATGCAGCGGCGCGAGGCGCAGGTCGCCGAGGCGCTCGTTGACCAGCTCGAGATGCTGACCCGGCGCGAGGAGGCGATGGCCGCCGAGGCCCTGCTCACCGGCAAGGTCACCGTCAAGGGCGACGGGTATCCCGAGACGGTCGTCGATTTCCAGCGCGATCCGGCGCTGACCGTGACCCTCGGTTCCGGCGCGCAATGGGGCGATTCCGGGGTGAAGCCGCTCGACGATCTCGAGAACTTCGCGGCGACAATCCAGGATAAATCGGGAAGCGTTGCGAAGACTGTCGTCATGTCGCCGGCGACATGGAAGATTTTCCGCCAGGATCAAGACGTGAAGACGCTCCTCGACCGACGCGCCTATATGAACATCGAGGGCCTGAATGTGGAGCCGATCGTGCGCGGCCAGGGAAACGAGAAGGCGCGCAATGTCGGGACGATCGGGGATTTCGACATCTGGGTCTATCAGGACTTCTACATCGACGACGCCGACGTCAAGCAAAAGCTGATACCGGATAACACGCTGATCATCGCCGCGCGCGGTGCGCCGGGGACGGGCAAGGGCGGACTCGAAGGTGTGCGCGGCTACGGCGTCATCCTGGACGAAAAATCCGGCTACAAATCGGACCGATATTTCGTCAAGTCGTGGCCCGAAGAAGACCCGCCGGTTCGCATGATGCTCCTGCAGTCTGCGCCGCTGACCGTTCCCTACCGGCCCAACGCCTCGATGCGGGTCACGGTGAAGACCTGAGCCGGAGGCGCTGCAATGAAGATCATCGTGCTGACGACCTATGTTACCCGGCCGGATGGCGGCGAGAACGTCGCGCATCCGCCCGGCTCGACGGTCGAGGTCGACGACGCGCCCGCCGCGCGGCTGATCGCGGCGGGCGCTGCGGTCCCTGCGGTCGATGCCGCCGCCGCCGCGCCGGAGCCGCCGGTCCTGTCCGCATGGCCGTCGCCGGCGTCCCGCAAGGCGCGCCGGGCGGGCCGGGCGGGCCAGTAGCCGTGGCGGACTGGCCGCCGGTCGCCGACGACGTGCTGCGCGGATGCATGGAAGCGTTCGCGCAGGCGGCGCAGCACCGCCCTGCCGCCGGCGGGTCCTACCCGGTGCGCGGGGTATTCACCGCCGCGCACCAGGTGGTGCAGGTCCAGGCGGAAGGCGAGGTGAGTTCGGTCGCGCCGGCGATCGGATTGCGGTTCGCCGAATGGCCGGTCGCGCCCGAGCCGGGCGATGCGGTGGATATCGCCGGCGCGACCTATGAGGTCGTTGACGTTCAGCCGGACGGGCAGGGTGGCGCAACCGCAATCCTCAAAAGGGCAGAGTAACGATGCTCGCGCGTACGGAAATACGGGCGAGCGCGGTCGCCCGGCTGAAGGCCGCGGCGACGGCGGCCGAGCAGCGGGTCTTCGCCGGTCGGTCGACGCCCCTGACGCTCAAGCGCTTTCCGGCGCTGCTCGTTCATACACCGAGCGAGAACGGCGCCTCGATTGCCGAGAGCGGCGCGCCGAAATTTCGCAACACGCTGCGCCTGACGGTCGAAGCCTTCGTCACAGCCCCGGCCGACGACGTTCTGGCCGACGCGCTCGATGCACTGTGCGAGCAGGTCGAGACCGCCCTGCTCGGAAACGCAATCTGGGTGAGCCAGTTCGAACAGGTCGGAGCGTTCAGTACCGAAACCGACATCGGCAGCGACGGAGAAAGGCGCATCGCCGCGGCCAAAATGAATTTTGATCTCGTTTACGCCGTGGTCTATGCCCCGGTCATCGACGACGATCTCGGCCGGGTCGCCATCCGCGTCGATACGATTGATCCCGCCGATCCGAACCGCATCCGCCCCGGCCCGGACGGCCGCATCGAGGCGGGGATCGACATCGACGTTTCTACCTGATTCTGCACCGGCCCAAGGGCCGGCTCGCCCAACCCGAGGAGACAACCATGCATATCAAGCCGTCGCCGGGTGTCGTTGTGCGCGACCCCTATACCCGTCGTCCGCTGCCGCCCGAAGGGGCCGAGGTTCCCGATCACGATAGCTTTTATCTACGGCGGCTCACCGACGGAGATGTCGTCCGAGTCGCGCAGGGCGGCGAACGCCGTTCGCCGGTCGCGTCCAAATCCTGATCGGGCCGAAGTCGCAATCCCGCGGATCGCCACCGGCGCTGCCGTATAGAAGGAGAGTAGGATGGTCAGCTTCAACAATGTTCCAGCCATCTGCTCGACGGTCGACCGGGCAAAGGCCCTCGCCGGGGCCGGTTCGATGCTGGCGGCGATGATGGACACATATCGCGATAACGACAGTTTTGGTGAAGTCTGGTTGCTGCCGGTAGACGACGCCTCGGGGTCTGCCGCTGCAACCGGCACCCTGACAGTGCAGGGACCGGCGACCGCGAACGGAACCGTCGCACTATATGTCGCCGGCGAACTGGTCCGCGTGCCCGTTCTGGCCGGCGACGCGGCGACCGCCGTCGCCACCGCTATTGCCGGCGCCGTCAACACGGCCGCCGATTTGCCCGTCACCGCCGCCGCCCCGGCGGCGGTCGTGACCCTGACCGCGAAGAACAAGGGTACGCTCGGCAACGACATCGATCTGCGGATCAACTACGCCGGCGCGCCGGCCGGCGAGGAGCTGCCCTCGGGGGTCCAGATCTCCATCGCCGCAATGTCGGGCGGTGCTACCGATCCCTCCCTTGCGGCCGCTCTTGCGGCGCTGGGCGACGAAGAGTTCGACTATATTGCCTTCCCCTACACCGACGCGACGTCACTCAATGCGGTCAAGGCGATGATGGACGATCTCGCCGGCCGGTGGAGCTGGAGCCGTCAAACTTACGGTCACGTCTTTGCGGCGCGCCGCGGCACGCTGGGTGCGCTCGCCGCCTTCGGGACGGGGCGAAACGATCCTCATGCTTCGGTCATGGGCCTAAACGGCAGTCCCAGCCCGGTCTGGCGATGGTCGGCGGCGTTCAGCGCGCAGGCGGCTAAAAGCCTCGGCGTCGATCCCGCGCGCCCGCTGCAGACCTTGCCCCTGGCCGGTATACGCGCCGCGGCGCCGTCGCTCCGCTTCACGATCAGCGAACGTCAGACGCTGCTGTTCGACGGTATCGCTACCCACCATGTCCGCGCCGACGGAACGGTCGCCATCGACCGGGCGATCACGACATATCAGCGCAACGACCTAGGGCAGGCCGATAATTCATTCCTCGACGTGGAGACGCTGGCGACGCTCGCCTACGTGCTTCGCCGGATGCGCGGCGCGATCACGCAGAAATTCGCCCGCCACAAGCTGGCGAACGACGGCACGCGGTTTGCCGCTGGCCAGGCCGTGGTGACCCCCAGCACGATCCGGGCGGAGTTGATTGCCCAGTACTCGGAGCTGGAATCGCTCGGAATCTGCGAGAACATCGAGGCGTTCAAGGAAAACCTCGTGGTCGAGCGCAATGGCGGCGATCCGAACCGGATCGATGTTCTGTGGCCGGGCGACCTCGTCAACCAGCTGCGGGTCTTCGCGGTGCTGGCGCAGTTCCGTCTGCAATATTCGGTGCAGGCGGCGTAAGCGCCGCCCCCGCTAGGACGCCCATTTGAACAGGAGATAGCATCCCATGGCTACCAAGATCGCCGGCGTGGCGTTTTTCAACATCAACGGCCGGCAGTTCGACTTGCGCGGCGATATGACGGTCTCGCCCGACGACATCGAGCGGGAGGGCGTCGCCGGCATCGACCGGGTACACGGGTACATCGAAAAGCCGCGCGTACCCTTTATGGAGGGAGATTTTTCCGACGGCCGCGACGTGTCATTCGCCGAATTGTCGAGGATCACGGACGCTACCGTGACGATCGAGCTGGCGAACGGCAAGGCTTACGTCTTCCGTAACGCGTGGACGGCGTCCGCCCGCGAACTGAGCGTATCCGACGGGAAGTTCAAACTGAGGATCGAAGCGAAAAAATGCGAGGAGGTACGCTGATGGTCGCCTATCTTCTCAGGTCTCCGGTCGAGATCGGTTCGGAAAAGATCGAGAAGCTGGAAATCCGCGAGCCGACGGGCGACGACATCGTCGCTTGCGGCTATCCCTTCGTGATCCACAGCGGCGGTCCGGTCGCGGCAATGCAGCCGGACGCATCCGTCGTCGCAAAATATATCTCGCGGCTGGCCGGCGTTCCACCAAGCACGGTAGGCAAACTCAAGCCTGTCGACTGGCAGGGATGCATGCAGGTTGTCCTGCTTTTTTTCGGGGATTCGGCGACGCCGTCATCGACCGATACTTCGACGTCGCTTGGATCTGGCACATAAATCCGTTCGACCTCCTGCGCCTGACTCTGTCCGATCTCACCCTTTATGAGCGCCAGACGGAGCGGATACTCCGCGAAAAAAGAGATGCACTGCTGTGATCAACTACCCCGTTCAGGTCGTAATTAAGACGCTCGACCGCGCGACCGGTCCGATCCGACAGGTGGCAACCGCGCTTGGCGGCCTGCGCGGGCCGCTGGCCGGCATTCGTGGCGGCTTCGCCGCCGCGGGAATCGGCGACCTGGTTCGGCGCAATGGCACCGCGTTTAGCGAACTGGGCACGGCCGCGACGCGTGCTGGCGACCGGGTGCGGAATCTTCTGGGGCCAATCGCGGCAATCGGCGGCGTCGCGGCCGTCGCCGGCGTGGTCCGGCTTGGAACCGGATTCGCCGCCGCCGGCTCGGAGATCGCCGCAGCCGCGGCGCGCATCGGCATCGGCGCGGAAAGCCTGCAGGAGTTGCGCTTCGCCGCCAAGCTCAATCGAGTCGAGCAGGGGCAGCTCGACCAGTCGCTTGCCGGGCTCAATCGGGCGATTACCGACGCGGCGCGCGGCAAGAGCGACGATCTCGTGGCGCTGTTCCAGAAGCTGCATATTGCAACGCGCGGCGCGACCGGCGAAATCCGGTCGGCGGTCGACGTTCTTCCGGAACTTTCCGAGGCGTTGCGTGCCAACGCGAACCCGAACCTGCGCAACGCGATAGCCCGTGCGCTGCAGATCGATCCGGCGCTGGTCCCGCTGCTGGCGCAAGGCAAAGAAGCCCTCGCCGGCTACGCGTCTGAGGCGCGCCGCCTTGGCGTCGTGCTTGGCGAGCGGGCGCTGCGGGCGGCCGTCGAATACGAGGAGGCCCAGACCCGCCTCGGTTTCTCGCTTGTCGGTCTGCGCAACGCCATTGGCGCGCAGCTGCTTCCGAGTCTGCGCCCGCTGATCGAGAAGATGACGGAGTGGATCGCCGTCAACCGCGAGATTATCGCGCAGCGATTCGAGCAGATCGTCGGCGCGGTCGCGGACGCCCTCGCTCGGGTCGACTTCGACAAAGCGCTCGACGGCCTGACCCGGTTTCTCGGCGGTGTCGTCCGCGCGGTCGAGTTCGTCGGGGGGTGGCAAAACGCGATCGTCGGCGTCGCTATCGCCATGAATGCCGGCCTTATCCTGTCCATCCTTCAGCTGGGTAAGGCGCTCAGCGTCGTCGGCCTTGCCGCCGGCCGTGTCGCCGCCTCGCTGGGCGCGCTGGCCTTCACCCAGGTCGCCGCGGCGATAGGAAATTTCATCGTTGCGTTGCGCGCCGGTTATTCGGCGATGGCCGCGCTGAACCTCGTCATGGCGGTCAATCCCATCGGCGCGGTCATTGTCGCGGTTGCCGCCCTCGCCGCGGCGGTCTATCTGATCTATCAGAACTGGGACGGGATCGCGGCGTGGTTCGAGAATAAATGGACGGCCGTCCGAGAGGCGTTCTCGGCCGGCCTCGTCGCCGGCATCATGACGCTGCTGGCCGAGTTCAATCCGGTGGTGCTGCTTGCCGAGGCGATAAACAGCATTGTGGCCTATCTCACCGGGGTCGATCTGTTCGACGCCGGTCGGCAACTGATCGGCCGCCTGATCGACGGCTTCAGGTCCCTTCTGCCGGATTTCGAAGGTATCTGGAACCTGATCACCGGTGCGATTGACCGGGTCGGGTCGTTCTTCGGTCTTGGCGGCCGTGCTGCCGAGCAGCCTCGGCTGCCCGTCGCCGGGCCGGGCCTGATCGGTCGGGCAACCGCCGTCGGTGCCGGCGGGCAGAATGGCGCGGTCGACGTCAACGTTCGGTTTGAAAACGCGCCGCGCGGAACGCGGGTTGCGGCGGACGCGACCGGCGCGGCCGAAGCGGCGGTGAATGTCGGTTATTCGCTCGGCGACATGGGGACATACTGATGGGATGGCGGGACCAATTACGCGTCGCGAGTTTCCGTGGCGTCCGCTTCCATATCGAGGACGTCGCCGGCGAGGGCGGCCGGCGGGCGCAGGTCGTCGAATATCCGCTGCGCGACGAGCCGTTCGTCGAAGATCTCGGCCGGAAGGCGCGCCGCTACCGTCTCGCGGCCTATGTTCTCGGACCCGATTATGGCGGGGCTCGCGACGCGCTGATCAAGGCCTGCGAGGAGTCGGGACCGGGGACGCTGATCCATCCGTTTCAGGGCGAAATTCGCGCGGTCTGCGATGCGTTGAGCTACGCGGAATCGCGCGACCGCGGCGGCCATTGCCGTTTTGACCTTTCGTTCGTCGAGGCAGGCGCGGCCAGCGCGCCGGCCGACAGCCCGGCAACGCAGTACGTCGCGCGCCAGTCGGCCGATCTGGCGACCGGCTCGGCCTTGTCCGATTTCCGCCGTCGCTTCCCGACGATCTCGGGTGCGCGCGGCCTTGCGGGAGGTGCTCCTAGCCTGCCGCTCGATCTCACGCTGGCGCGCCTGTCCTCGAACGACGCCGCCGTGCCGTTCGCGCAAGACCTTGCCGAGACGGTCAACCGATCGATCCAGCTATTCAGGTCATCTTCGTCGATGCCTGGCGGTTTTGCCGGTCTCCGCCGGCTGAGTGTTTTTGGAGTCGACCGGACGCCGGTTCAGCCATCGACGCCGTCGCGGCGGCAGCAGGGCGACAACCGCGATGCGTTGCGCTTTCTCGTCCGTCGAAGCGCGGCCATCGAGCAGTCGCGTCTGGCATCCTATGCCGAGTTTGGCGATCCCGATGCGACGCGCGCCTACCGGGTCGATTTTTCGAGCGCGCCGGCGTTCGGATCGCTGCCGGATTGGACGGCCGATGCCTCGCCGTCGGATCGATTGCCGCCGTATAACGCGTCGTCACCGCCGCTGGTCATCGCCTCGAATCAGG
>JACQAF010000181.1 GCA_016195145.1 Rhodospirillales bacterium | reverse complement strand
TCCGTCCGCTGGCCCTGGCTTTCGAGAACGTCGGCGACCTGGATGACCGCAGCCCACAGATCCGGGACTAGCGCCATCGCCAAGCGACCGTATACAAGCGCCAGACTGTTGGAGTTTTCCTGGCGCAACGCCCCGGCGAGATTGAACAGCGCCTCGGCCAGCCCGGCCTTAACGTCGGGGACGAGACGCATGGGCGCGCTGCCGTTGCCCAGGCGCGTCAGCGATGCGCCGATCGTCGCCGAATCGGGGTTTTGCGCGGTGTAGAGGGCGTAAACCGCCCGCGCCGCGTCGGCCTGGCCGCGCCGTTCGAGAAATCCGCCTGCCGCCTCGACCAGCCGCGCCGGCGGCCCGCCCTCGATTTCGAGCGAGCGGCGGTAATGCGCTTCCGCCGCATCGAGCCGGTCGGCCAGATCGTTGATCAGCGCCGCGTGATATTCGTAAAGCGGCTTGAAGCCGCTGACCTCGCCGACCGGACGCAAGGCGTTGAGCGCCGCCGCCGGCCGGCTCTGCCCCAGCTCCAGCCAGGCGGTCATCAGCGGCACGACGAGGCGGTTGACGCCGGCGAGCGGTTGGCCCTCCATCCGCTGGCGGGCGGCGGCGAAGTCGCCCCGGCGCGCCGCATCGACGACCAGCGTCAACGACGCCGACGGGCTGGCCGGATTGAGGCGCAGAATGCGCTCGGCCACGGCCACCGCGCGGCTGAATTCGCCCGCATCGATCAAAAAAGTGTGAGCGCGGGTCAGAAGCTCGAAATTTTCGGGCTCGCGGGCGAGCGCCTCGCTGAAATAACGCGCGGCGCCGGTGAAGTCGCGGATACGCTCGGCATGGCGAGCGGCGAGATAGTTGCCAAGCGCCGAGTCAAGCTGGAGGTCGGCAGACCCATCGCCGAGACCGCCAGTCTGGCCGGCGCAAGCGCCCAGCGCCAATACGAGCGCGACCGTGCCTGCCCGCCGAGCCGCGTTCAACCGTAAACGTGATTGCAAGTTCGCCGTCTGCCCTTCTGCGCCGTCGAGGCGACGCCCTGCGAGCATAGCCAATCCGTTGCGCCCGCGCCATCGCTCCCGGCGGATTTAGCTCGGTCACATATTGGCGTAATTCGGCCCGCCGCCGCCCTCGGGCACGACCCAGTCGATATTCTGGGTTGGGTCCTTGATGTCGCAGGTTTTGCAGTGGACGCAGTTTTGCGCGTTGATCTGCAGGCGCGGATTGGAGCCGTCCGCCTCGCGCACGATCTCGTACACCCCGGCCGGGCAATAACGCTGCTCCGGCGCGTCGTAGAGCGCGAGATTGGTCGCGATCGCCACGTCCGGTTTCGTCAGCCGGAGATGGACCGGCTGGTCTTCCTCGTGATTGGTGTTGGAGATGAAGACCGAGGACAGCTTGTCGAAGCTGATCGCGCCGTCGGGCTTCGGATAGGCGATCTTGGGTGACTCCGCCGCCGGCCGTAGCGAATCGTGGTCCGCCTTGCCGTGTTTCAGGGTCCACGGCACAAGGAATCCGAGACCGAGATCGTTGAGCCACATATTGAGCCCGCCATGCGCCGTGCCGAGCCACATGCCCCATTTGAGACCCGGCTTGACGTTGCGCACCTTGTAAAGGTCGGCATAAACCGACGACCGCCGGAACGCTGCCGGATAGGCCGCGAGTTCCTCGAGCCCATCGGCTCCGGCGCGCAAGGCCTCGAACGCCGCCTCGGCGGCGAGCATGCCGGTCTTCATTGCGTTATGCGACCCCTTGATGCGCGGCAGGTTGACGAAGCCGGCGGCGCAGCCGATCAGCGCCCCGCCGGGAAAAACCAGCTTCGGAATCGATTGCAGCCCGCCCTCGCTGATCGCCCGCGCGCCATAGGCGATCCGCCGGCCGCCCTCGAAGGTCGGCCGGATCGCCGGATGCTGCTTGAAGCGCTGGAACTCGTCGAACGGCGACAGGTGCGGATTTTCGTAGTTGAGGTGGACGACAAAGCCGACCGCAACCTGGTTGTCCTCCAGATGATAGAGGAACGAGCCGCCGCCGGTGCGGTTGTCGAGCGGCCAGCCCTGGCTGTGCAGAACCAGCCCCGGCCGGTGGCGGGCGGGATCGACCTGCCACAATTCCTTGAGCCCGATGCCGAATTTCTGCGGCTCGACGCCGGCCCGCAGGTCGAATTTCGCGAACAGGGTTTTGGTCAGCGAACCGCGCGCGCCCTCGGCGAACAGGGTGTATTTGGCGTGCAGCTCGACGCCCGGCGTGTGGTTCGCCTTCGGCTGGCCATCGCGGCCCACGCCCATGTCGCCGGTGGCGACGCCGGCGACGCTGCCGTCCTCGCGGTAGAGGATCTCGGCCGCGGCGAAACCCGGATAAATCTCGACCCCCAGCCCCTCGGCCTGCTGGGCAAGCCAGCGGCAGACATTGCCGAGGCTGACGATGTAGTTGCCGTGATTGTTCATCAACGGCGGCAGCAGCAGGTTGGGAATGCGCAACGCCTTGCGCTCGCTCAGGATCAGGAAACGATCTTCGCTGACCGGGGTCTTGATCGGCGCATCCTTGTCGCGCCAGTCGGGAAGCAGCTCGTTGAGCGCGATCGGGTCGATCACCGCACCCGAGAGAATATGCGCGCCGATCTCCGAGCCCTTTTCGACGATGCAGACGCTGACCTCATGCCCGTGCTGCTGGCTGAGCTGACGCAGCCGGATGGCGGCCGCAAGGCCGGCCGGCCCCGCCCCGACGATAACGACGTCGTAGTCCATCCGTTCGCGCGCCATGGTTCACCTGCTTCTTGCCGACGATCCGATCCGGTCGCGGACTCATATACTCGATCCCGGCCGGAACGTGCTACGGTTGTGCGTCATGGCCGCTACGGAAAATCGCGACGCCGCCGCGCGCGCGGCGCTTGCCTGGCTTGTCGCCATGGGCGCCGACGAAGCCATCGGCGATGCGCCCGTGGATCGTTTCGTCCCACCGCCGACCGAAAACCCGGCGCGATCCCCGGCGCGGCCCGTTGATCCGCCCGCCGCAATGCCGGTCAAAACGCCAAGCGTCGCTGTGCGTCCGGAACGCCCGGGCGAGCAGAGCGCCCGGGCGCTGGCCGGGGCCGCGCAGTCGCTCGCCGAACTCGAAGCGGCGCTCGCCGCTTTCGACGGCTGTGTCCTTAAGGCCACGGCGACCAAGCTCGTATTTGCCGACGGCAACCCCAAGGCCCGGATCATGCTGGTCGGCGAGGCCCCTGGGGCGGACGAAGACCGGCAGGGCAAACCCTTCGTCGGGGTTAGCGGCCAGCTTCTCGACCGCATGCTGGCCTGGATCGGGCTCGACCGGAGTTCGGTCTATATCACCAATATCCTGCCCTGGCGGCCCCCCGGCAACCGGACCCCGACGGCGAGCGAGATCGGTCTCTGCCTGCCCTTCGTCGAACGGCATCTTATTTATTGCGTTCTCCGGGACAAAAGCGAGATTCTTGGCGTGATTTATTGGCAATTAAGAACAAACTTAAAATTGGGTTATAAATAGCTACTTTTCAATAAATTCACAGACATATCCACACGCCGCTTCCAGCGGATCGCCTATTTCTGCTTGCCGGCAAGGCACTTAATCATGTATCAGCGCTGTCAGCATGTGGCCGCGCGTGGTTAATATTTCCTCTATTGTCAGATCCGGCCACCGCCGGCCGGCGGGCGCGTTTTTTACTACGCTCGCCCTGGTCGGCTTGTTATCCATCCCCGTATTGGCGCAAGGATCGGGCGGCCAGACCCGGATGGAAACCGCTTCGCTGCCCCCGGGCCCTGCGGTTCCCGACCGGCTGGCCAGCATTCCCACCGTCCTGTCGGCCGCCGACGCGGCGATCTACCGGCATATCTTCGCGCATCAGGAACGGGCCGATTGGGCGGCCGCCGACCGCGAGATCGCCCGCCTGAAGGATCGTCGGCTGGTCGGCCACGTGCTGGCCGAACGGTACCTCCACCCGACTCATTACCGGTCGAGCTTCAACGAGCTGGCGGCTTGGTTGAAGGACTATGCCGACCATCCCGACGCTGGAACGATTTACCGCCTGGCCCAGCGCCGCGCGCCCAAGGGGGCCCCGGCGCTGCGCAAGCCGACCAGCGAGACGGTCGACGACAATTCGTTCACCGACGAACTGGCCCTGGTCGCCGATTCAGCCGCCCAGCCCGATGCCCCCATGCCGGCCGGCCGCGATCTGGTCGGCAACGGATCGTCGCGGGCCGGGGGGCTGAACGGTCAGATGCGGGCCCGCCTGCGGGCCGGCGACTTGGCCGGGGCCGAAAGCCTGCTGCATACGCGCGAGGCGACGCGTCTGCTGTCGAGCGGCGAGTACGATTATCTGAAAACGCAGATCGCCACCGGCTGGTTCACCCAGTGCAATGACAGCAAGGCGCTGGAGCTGGCGCGCGAGGCAGCCTCGCGGTCGGGCAAGGTCGTGCCGCGCGCCCACTGGATCGCCGGTCTTACCCTTTTCCGGCAGGAGCGGTTTGCCGACGCCGCCCGCCAGTTCGAGGCACTGGCCCGTTCGGCCAACGCCCAACCCTGGGACGTGGCGGCGGGGGCGTTCTGGGCCGCGCGGTCGCATTCGCGTAGCGCCCGGTTCGATGTCGTCAATTACTGGTTCGGCCTCGCCGCGGAACACCCGCGCACCTTCTACGGCCTGCTCGCCAGCCGCACGCTCGGCGTCGCGCCAGAGTTCAACTGGGACCCGCCGCCGCTGACCGAAAACGATGTCGAGGCGCTGATGCGCTCGGCCGCCGGCAATCGCGCCTTTGCCTTGCTGCAGGTCGGCGAAAAACCCCGCGCCGAGCGAGAGCTGCGCCGGCTATACGTCCGGGGCGGCCCCAATCTCACTCGCGCCGTGCTTTCGGTCGCCATGCAGGCCGACATGCCGGCGCTCGCCATGCGCCTGGCCAAGGAACTGGTCGATCTCGACGGCCGGCGGCATGACGGCGCGTTCTACCCCATCCCGCCGTGGCGGCCTGCCGACGGCTTCGAGGTCGATCCAGCGCTGGTCTACGCCTTCATGCGCCAGGAATCGGGCTTCAACCCGCGGGCCAAGAGCCCGGCCGGCGCGCGCGGCTTGATGCAGCTAATGCCGGCGACGGCGGCGGTGATGAATGGCGGCTCGTTCCGCGGCCGTACCGAGGATCTGTTCGATCCCAAGCTCAACGTCGCGCTCGGGCAGAAATACATCAAGCATCTGCTCGACAACGAAATCGTCCAGGGCGACCTCATCCGCCTCGCCGCCGCCTATAACGGCGGGCCCGGCAACCTGTCGCGCTGGCAGAAAAAGCAGGAGCGGCGCAGTGAAAGCGTGCGCGACGATGCGCTGCTGTTCATCGAAAGCTTGCCGTCGCCCGAAACGCGGCATTTCATCTCTCGCGTTCTCTATAATTACTGGATGTATGCCGAGCGGCTGGGGCAGGACACGCCGTCGCTCGAAGCCGTTGCCGCCGGCGACTGGCCGACCTACATTGCTCCATCGAAGGCAATGAACGGGTCGGTCTCCGATGCCAAAAATTGACGAAACGCGACCTTTCCTTCCGGTCAATATCGCCGTTCTGACCGTATCCGACACGCGCGACGCGGCGTCGGACAAGTCGGGGCGCACGCTCGCCGAAATGATCGAGCGCGACGGCCACAAGGTGGCGGCGCGCGCCATCGTGCGCGACGACCGGGCGGCCATCGTCGCCCAGCTACGCGCTTGGATCGCCGATCCGGCGGTCGATGTCGTGATCTCGACCGGCGGCACCGGGGTCACCGGCCGCGACGTGACGCCCGAGGCGTTTCAGTCGGTGTTCGAGAAGGAAATCGCCGGCTTCGGCGAACTGTTCCGCACGATCAGCTTCCAGAAGGTCGGCACCTCGGCGCTGCAAAGCCGGGCGACCGGCGGCGTCGCCGGCGGGACCTATCTCTTCGCGCTTCCCGGCTCGCCCGGCGCCTGTCGCGACGGATGGGAAGAAATCCTGCGCTGGCAGCTCGATAACCGCCACCGCCCGTGCAATCTCGTCGAGCTGATGCCCCGCCTGCAAGAGCATCTCACCACGAAACCCAAGGCGACCGTCTAGTTCGCCATCGCCAGCCGCGCGGCGGCGGCATAGCCGGCGCGCCGCGCCGGATCGACCGGCCGCGCCTTCGCCTCGTCGGCCAGCACGTCGCGCACGATATCGGCCCGGCCGCTTTTCGCCGCCGCATCGACCAGCATCTGGGTCAAGAAATCGCGCTGGGCATGGCTGCCGCCGAGCCGCCACAGCTCGCCGCGAAGCGGCACGAGAAGCGCCACCACCCGCGTATGCTCGCCGCGCCGGTGCGCCGCCGCCGCCTCGCAGGCCGGCACCGCGACCGCGCCGACGACCGGGGCCAGCGAGCCCTTACCAGCCGCCGCATAGGCGCGCAGGCCGTCGAGGAACCGCGCCGCCGTCGCCGCGTCGCCGCGCGCCGCCAGCGCCATCATGAAATGCGGCAGGGTGAACGGGCTCTGGCAATCGCCGATCCGGCGCGCCGCCTTCTCGGCCAGTTCCGTCCAGCGGTCGCCGACCGCGGCCCCGGCCCGTTCGAGCCGCCATAGCAGCGACGCCGCATTCTGCACGTCGATATAGAGATCGGGCTGCGCCTGGTAGAGCGGCGAGGCGGGGTTGCGAATCTTCTCGTCATAAAGGGCAAGAACGGCGTCGATCTCGCCGAGTTCGAGATGAAACAGCGCCCAGTGCCACCACAGATGATGGACCATGTTGTTGGTGTCGGCCCAGTTCGGCTCCTGCGCCGCGAGCCAGGCGATGCCGTCGCGGTGGCGGCCCTGCATTTCCATCACATGGGCGAGCGCGTGGGTCCCCCACACTTCGGTCGGGTCGATCTCGACCGCGCGGCGGGCGTCGCGTTCGGCGGCGGCGTACTCGCCGCATTCCTCGCTGGCGAAGGCGCGCATGGCGAGAAAGGCTTCGATGTCCGGCGTGTCCGGCCGCCACGCCGGCGCGACACGGGCGACCGATTCGCGCATGGGTGGCGCCTGGCCGGCCCAGAAATAGTTGAAATGGGCAAGCCGCAGCGCCATCAGGTCGCCCGGATGATCGGCGAGAATGCGCTCCCACGCCGCCAGCGCCTCGTCGACCGCGCCGCGATGCCAGGCGGCGAGGGCTGCGACATGCAGACGCTCGCGCGGGGTGACGCGAGCAAGGCCGGCGGTTGCGGCGACGATGCTGTCGGCGACGCGCGGCAGCGTCGCCGCGTTGTAGCCGGTGAGCGCCAGATAGCCCTTGAAGCAATGGCCCATGACGAAATCGGGATCGGCGTCGAGCATCTGGCGCACCCACTGGCCGGTGCTAATCCGGTATTTCACGTAGTGGCTGACGGCTGCGTCGTAATGGCGGGCGGCGGCGGCGCTGGCGGTGGTGAGGGCGAGGCCCCGTCGATCGGCGATCATCGCGTTCCTCCCTGTCGTTCGTGCGCGGCGGCGCGCCAGCGCCGGTAAGCGGCCGCGTCGTCGATATCGTCGAGGGTGTCGACGAAGGCGATGCGCCGCCCGCGGAGATTGGCCAGCGTATCGTCTAGCGCGCCGCCGGTCGACCACCGCACGTTGTCGAATATATGTCCAAGGCGCGGCCCGCGCCGTAGGCCGATCAGCCAGTAGCCGCCGTCGCGCGCCGCGCCGAACACCGCATCGCTGCGGCCGAGGGCGGCAAAGGCGCGCGCGACATGCGCCGCCGTCACGTCGGGGATATCAGCCCCGACAATCACCGCCGGCCCCGGCGGGAAATCGCGGAACACGCGGCCCATGCGCGCGCCGAGATCGCCGCCGCCCTGGCCGACGCGCGGCAGCTTCATCGGCCACAGGCGGCCGTTGCGCGCCGCGCCATCCGGGGCGACCGCCAGCACGGTGCGCCAGCGCCCGTCACGCCCGGCGCGGCGCAACAGCCGCGCGAGGGTCCGGCGATAAAACGCCAGCGCCGCGCCAGCGCCGATGCCGCGCGCCAGCCGGGTTTTCACCCGACCCAGCGCCGGCGCCTTGGCGAACACGATCAGATACTGCCGGCGCCTCATCGGTACAGACGCTCGATCCGCGCCGGCGCCATGCCCGCGAACCATAGGCCGAGGCAGGCGAGGTTGCGCAGCGGACGGGCGATCCAGCCGTCGCGGCGATAGCGGGCAGCCGAGGTGAGCGCCGGATGTCCAAGCGCCGCCAGACGTCGCCGGCCGAGGCGACGCGCGAGATCGACGTCTTCCATCAGCGGCAACGGCCGGAACCCGCCGACTGCCCGGTAAAGATTCCGCGCGATCAGCAAGCCTTGGTCGCCATAAGGCAGGGCGAGCAACCAGCACCGCAGCGCCGCCAAACGCTCGATACGCCGGGCAGCGGGATTGGCGTCGTCGAGCGCGAGGCGGAAATAGGCGGCACGGGCGGCGTTTTCCGGCCGCGCGGTAAACTCCTCGACCGCCGCCACCCAGCCGGGCGCGAGGCGCGTATCGGCATGAAGGAAGAGGAGCCAGTCGCCCTCGGCCGTCGCCGCGCCCGCCGCCAGTTGCGGCCCGCGCCCGGCCGCTCCCTCGATCACCCGCGCCCCGGCGGCGCGCGCGATGTCGAGCGTTCCGTCGGACGAACCGCCATCGCTGACCACGATCTCGTGCGCGATGCCGACGAATGCCGCCTCGGCGAGCGCGGCAAGCGTCGGCCCGAAGGCCGGTGCGACGTTGAGGGTGGGGATAACGATGCTGAGCAAGGCGTCTTCCGGGCGCGAAAGAGGCGATCATAGCATGCTTCGACAGAGGCGCCCGCGCCGCGCTATGAATGCCGGCGATGGAAACGCTGACCGACGACGTTCTTATCGCCCGGGCGCTGGCAAGCGTACCCGGAATTGGCGTGTTCGATCCCGGTGCGCTGGAGCGCCTGCCGCTCAAGGGCCTGATGCACACGCATTGGCGCATCCGGGGGCGCGATCTTGTCCTGCGCGCGCCGCGCGCCGGCGACGCGGCCGATCTCGTCCGCCAGGCGGCGGCTTTCGCCCGCATGGCCGCCAGCGGCCGGACGCCGAAACTCGCGGCGGCGGCCGATCTGCCTGCGCTCGCCCAAACGCTCGCCGCGATTCACCGCCTGCCGCTGCCGTCGCCCTCGGACCGCCTACCGCTGGCGAGCCCGCCCGATCCGTTTGCCGATGCGCTCATCACGGTCGAACGCAATGCGGCGTATCTTGCCCGCGCAAACGTGATGCCCGATGCACGGGCGCAGATTGAGGCCGAGCTCGACTGGGCGCGCGGCTTCGCCGCCGCAAACGCCGATCCGCTCGCCCGGGGCCCCCGCGCGCTGATCGTCAGCGATGCTCATCCCGGCAATTTCCTCGTGCGCGCCGACGGCATAGCGGTCTTCCTCGACCTCGAACGGGCGCTTTATGGCGCGCCGGCAATCGATCTCGCCCACGCCACCTTGCGCCCGGCGACCCGCTGGGACGGCGATTGCGATGCCGTGCTGTCACCTGACGATACCGCCCGTTTCCACGCCGCCTATTTTGCCGCCGCCGGTCCGGTCGCCGAAGAAGCGTTGCGACCCTGGCTGCTGCCGATGCGCCGGCTCACCTGGCTGCGGACGACCACGGCCTTTGCCCGTTTTCGCGCCGCCGGGGCGCTGGCCGGACTGGCCCCCGAACGCCGCGCTCATGCCGAAAATGTGATCGCCGACAGTCTCGACCCTGAAATTATCGCCGGCATCCGCCGCATCTGGACGACGGTCTGATACGAAAAAAATGCACAGCCGCGTTAACTGTTTCGCCATTTCGATCGTCTATTGCTAGAATTTCCACTTGCTGTTGTGTTGGTCCGGTAGTCGCGTCATTCATGAGCGTTCTCTTCGAATTTCTTGAGTTCATCGAGGCGGGACCGCGCCCGGCGGTCCACGATCTCTTGCACCGGGTCCTGCTCAAGAGCCGCAAGCTCACCGGCGCAGTCGCCGGCTCGATCTTCATTTTGCGCCGCCGCGGGCGGAAAAAGATGCTGGAAATCGCCAGCCTGCAGAACGATTTCGTCGACGTGCCGCCGGCGTCGCTGACCGTCCCGGTCGACGGCTCGTCGATCGCCGGCTATGTCGCGCTGACCGGCAACACCGTGCGCCTCGACGATGTGCGCAAGATTTCGGCGGGACGGCGCTTTCGTTTCAACGACGAGGCCGACCGGCGCACCGGATTCCAGACCAAGTCGATTCTCTGCTTCCCGCTCAAGAACTACGCCGGCGAGGTGATCGGCGTCGTCCAGCTGATCAACCGGCACGACGAAACGGGCAACGGTCCCCTGCCCTTCACCGCCGAGCATGCGGCGATCATCCATCCCATTCATCATTTCGTCGGCGGCGCGATCGAACGCGCCGAGATGATCGAGCGTATTTCGGAACAGAACCGGCGCCTGACCCAGCGCAACCGCGCCCTGTTCCGCCAACGCCGGCAGATCGGCGCCCTCAAGGACCAGACGGAAGAAGCCTTCAAGTTGTCGATCCGCCTGCTCGCCCGCGCCGCCGAGCTGCACGACAAAGACACCGGCAACCACATCGTGCGGGTCAATGAATACAGCTGCGCGCTGGCCAAAGCGCTCGACATGCCCGAGGCGTTCTGCGACGAGATCCGCTATTCGGCGCAGCTCCACGACATCGGCAAGATGAGCGTCGATCAGGCCGTGCTCAAGAAAAAGGGCAAGCTGACCGCCGCCGAACGGGCCGAGATGGACCGCCATCCCGAATATGGCCACCGCATTCTTGTCCAGTCCGACCGCCTCAAGATGGCGGCCGAGATCGCGCTCTGCCATCACGAGAAATGGGACGGCTCCGGCTATCCGCGCGGGCTCAAGGGCGAGGCGATTCCGATCGCTGCCCGCATTGTCCAGCTGGCCGACGTTTACGACGCCCTGCGCGCCCCGCGCCCCTACAAGCCCGGCCTGCCCCATGACGAGACCTGCCGGATCATCCTCGACGGCGACGAGCAGCTCGACCCCAAGGCCCATTTCGACCCCCGGCTGCTTGAGTCATTTTATAATTATCACAAAGAGTTAGATCACATCTGGCGGCGGATCGGCGAATAGCCGTCCCGCAGAATGTTCTTGAAATGTTCTGGTTTGCGACGGTACACTCCCGGCATGGCCAGAACCCTCCCGGATGATCCGTTCGCGGACGACGCTGAGCCGGTCGACGCCGCGCCCGACGACACGCTGCCCGCCCGCCCGCGCAAGGGGCGCGGTGCGATCGGCAATCCGGCCGGGCGCTACGAGCGCGAAAGCAAGATCGCCGTCGACGACGGCTGGTCTCATGCGGCCGACCCGGATAGCGAGGGGGATGGGGCAGCCACGGACGAGGACAGCCCGCCCCTGCCCACTACCATCGGCATCGACGCCACGCGCACGATCATCAACCGCAACGATTCGCCCGATGTCCCGTTCGAGCAGTCGATCAACCCCTATCGCGGCTGCGAGCATGGCTGCATTTACTGCTTTGCCCGACCGAGCCACGCCTATTTCGGTCTGTCCTCGGGCCTCGACTTCGAAACCAAGCTGTTCGCCAAGCCCAACGCCGCGACGCTGCTGGCCGAAGAATTGCGCCGGCCCGGCTATGCGCCGAGCCCGATCGCGCTCGGCACCAACACCGATCCCTATCAGCCGATCGAGCGCGAGATACGAATCACGCGGGCGATTCTCGAAACCCTCGCCGCGTTCAACCATCCGCTGACCATCGTCACCAAATCGGCGCTGGTGGCGCGCGATGTCGACATCCTCGGCCCGATGGCGGCGAAGAATCTCGCCCGCGTCTTCGTGTCGGTGACGACGCTCGACCGCGATCTCGCCCGTCGGCTGGAGCCGCGCGCGCCGACCGCCGCGCGCCGCCTCGGCGCGATCGCCGAACTCGCCCGCGCCGGCGTGCCGACCGGCGTGATGGCGGCGCCGATGATCCCCGCCCTCAACGACGCCGAGATGGAAGCGATCCTCGCCGCCGCGCGCGACGCCGGCGCGGTCAGCGCCGGCTATACGCTGTTGCGTCTGCCCTACGAGATCAAGGATTTGTTCGCCGAGTGGCTGGCCGTCCATGCGCCGCTCAAGGCCAAGCATGTGCTCGCCCTGGTGCGCGGGGTGCGCGACGGCCGGCTCAACGACCCCGAATTCGGCAGCCGCATGCGCGGCAGCGGCCCCTATGCCGAGCTGATCGCCAAGCGCTTCCGTCTCGCCTGCCAGCGCCTCGACCTTAACAAGAACCGCTGGTCGCTCGATCTCGCGCAGTTCCGGCCGCCGCCCCGGCCCGGCGACCAGTTGCGGCTGTTTTAGCCGCGCGGAGCGGATTCGACCGGATATCCCGCCGCCGCCCATTCGGGGTATCCGTCTTCGAAACGGCGGATGTTGAAGCCGCGCGGGCGCAGCGCCGCCACCGCCTCGAACGACATGACGCAATACGGGCCGCGGCAATAGGCGACGATATCCTGCCCCGGCGGCAATTCGGCCAGACGCTTACCAAGCTCGCGCACCGGAATGTTGAGCGCGCCGGGCAGATGGCCGCGGGCGTATTCGCCAGCCGGCCGCACGTCGAGGACGGTCACTTCGCCCTTACGACTGCGCGCCAGCAATTCTTCGCGGCCAACCGGCTCCAGCCCGTCGCGCTGGCGGAAATAGCCGGCGAGAACGCGCTCGATCTCGGCCACGTTGCGCTCGGCAACGCGTTGCAGCATGCGCACAAGCGGGATCACGGCGTCGGCCTCCGACAGGCCGTAAAACACATGCTTGCCGGCCTTGCGCGCGACGACCAGCCCCGCCCGCTGCAGGCGATGGAGATGCTGCGAGGCATTGGCGATCGGCAGGCCGACCGCCTTGGCCGCGTCCTCGACACTGCGTTCCCCCTGGCCCAGGATTTCGATCAGGGCCAGGCGATGCTCATGGCCCAGCGCCTTCGCCACATTGGCGAATTCGGCGAAGAGCTGCAGTTTCGGCGAGCGCGTTGACATCGGATCGATCCATAATATATTATTCAATATAATAATTGAATATACGTGTTTTCTGCGCTTTTCAAGCCTGCTGATGGCGGGCGTCCAGGCTCCCGAGACAATGACCGCTGAAGAGAGTCCATGCCCTTTTTCGACCTTGCCAGTATTGGTTCGATTCTCACGGCCGAATATGTCGTCCGGCCGGGCGTCTTTTTCGCTGTCTTCGCCCTCGTCGCCCTGTGGGAGATGCATGCCCCGCGCCGCGCACGCATCGTATCGCGCCGGGCGCGCTGGCCGAGCAATCTCGCCCTTATCGTCCTCAACGCGGCGCTGATCCGGCTCCTGTTTCCTGCCGCGGCCGTGGGCGTCGCCCTGTTCGGCGCGCAACAGGGATGGGGCCTTCTGCCGCTTCTCGCCTGGCCGGCCTGGGCGACGGTCGTCGTTGCCGTCGTGCTGCTCGATCTTGCGATTTACGTTCAGCATGTCGTCTTCCATGCCGTGCCGGCGTTGTGGCGGCTGCATCGCATGCATCATGCTGATCTCGACTTCGACGTCACCACCGGCGCACGTTTCCACCCGCTCGAAATCCTGTTGTCGATGGCGATCAAGTTCGCGGTCATCGCTGTCCTCGGCGCGCCCGCGTTGGCCGTGCTGATTTTCGAGGTGCTGCTCAACGCGACGTCGATGTTCAATCATGCCAATGCCGGCCTGCCGGCGGCGGTCGAGCGCGCGGTGCGCTGGCTGGTGGTCACGCCCGACATGCACCGCGTCCATCATTCGGTGGCGCCCGTCGAGACCAACAGCAATTTCGGCTTCAATCTGCCGTGGTGGGACCGGCTGTTCGGCACCTATCGCGCGGCGCCGGCTGCCGGCCATCGCGGGATGACCATCGGCCTCGCCGAGTTTCGCGATGCCGGCGAATTGCGGCTCGACCGCCTGCTCACCCAGCCTTTCCGCGACCCGGCCGCCCCCCGGCCCCTCGGCCGGCCCGGCGCCGCGACTTAAATCGCCCCGCGTTACGCAGTTTCAGGGGCCCGGCATAGGCTGATACCGCGCCCGCCAGACCATAGCCCCCCGGCCGCCGGCCGTGCTATGGTGACGCCGCCGATTCAACCAATATCCGCAAGAACTTGAGCGCAGATTCCGCCATCGTCTCGCCATCGTCCAGCACGCGCTCGCTCGCCGGCCGCCTGCTGCGCGAACATGTGCGCCCGCATGCCGGGCGCATCCTTGTCGGCGTGGCGCTGATGTCCATCGCGGCGGCGGCGACGGCCGCCAACGCCTGGCTGATGGAACCGGTGCTCGACCGGGTCTTCGTGCGCCAGGACCGCACCATGCTGGTGCTCGTACCGCTGGCGGTGATCGCGGCGGCGATGGCCAAGGGCGGGGCGACCTACGGCCAGGCGGTGGTAATGAACCGCATCGGCCAGCGCATCATCGCCGATTTGCAGACGGCGCTGTTCGCCCACATGATGCGCGCCGATCTCCAGTTCTTCCACGACAACCCGACCGGCCGGCTTATCGCGCGCTTCACCAACGACGTGAACCTGCTGCGCAGCGCCGTCACTCAGGCGCTGACCGGCATCGCCAAGGATGCGCTGACCGTCGTCTTCCTCGTCGCGCTGATGTTCTATCAGGACTGGCAGATGGCGCTAATCGCCTTCGTCGCCTTTCCGGCGGCGATCTGGCCGATCGTGCGCATCGGCCGGCGCATGCGCAAGGTTTCGGCCAATACCCAGGAACAGGTCGGCCAGCTTTCGGCCTTGCTCGACGAAACCTTCCAGGGCGCCCGCCATGTCAAGGCCTATGGCATGGAAGATTACGAGACCGCGCGCGCCCGCGGCGTCGTCGAGGGGCTTTACCGCCTGATCGTCAAGGCGACGCGCGTGCGCTCGGCCGCGCACCCGATCATGGAGACGCTCGGCTCGGTCGCCGTGGCGCTGGTCATCTTCTACGGCGGCAGCCAGGTGATCGCCGGCAACACCACGCCGGGGACGTTCTTTTCCTTCGTCACCGCGCTGCTGCTCGCCTACCAGCCGGTCAAGAGCCTCGCCAATCTCAACGCCAACCTCCAGGAAGGGCTGGCGGCGGCGGCGCGGGTCTTCGCCCTGATCGATGTCGAGCCTGCGATCAAGGACCGGCCGGACGCCCGCGCGCTCGCCGACGTGCGCGGCGAAATCCGGTTCGAGAACGTCGACTTCGCCTACACCCCCGCCAAGCCGACCTTGGCCGGCGTATCGCTGGTCGTGCCGGCCGGGCGGACGGTGGCGCTGGTCGGTCCGTCGGGCGGCGGCAAATCGACGGTCCTCAACCTCATCCCGCGATTCTATGACGTTGATCGCGGCTGGGTGACGGTCGACGGCGTCGACGTGCGCGACGCAACCCTCGTTTCCTTGCGCGCTGCCATCGGCATCGTCAGCCAGGAAGTGAGCCTGTTCCACGACACGGTGCGGGCCAATATCGCCTATGGCCGGCCCGATGCGGACGCCGACGACATCGCCCGCGCCGCGGCGATGGCCGGCGCCGCCGATTTCATCGCCGGCCTGCCGCAGGGCTACGACACCGTGGTCGGCGAGCGCGGCGTCAAGCTCTCGGGCGGTCAGCGCCAGCGCATCGCCATCGCCCGCGCCTTCCTCAAGAACGCGCCGATCCTGCTGCTCGACGAGGCGACCTCCGCCCTCGACAACGAATCCGAACGCCAGGTCCAGGCGGCGCTGGCCATCCTGATGCGCGGACGCACGACGCTGATCGTCGCCCACCGGCTGTCGACCGTCGCCGGCGCCGATATTATTTACGTGATCGAGGATGGCCGCGTCGCCGAACAGGGCCGGCATGCCGAGCTGATCGCGCGCGGCGGCGCTTATGCCCGCCTTTACGCCATGCAACAGCAGGATACGCCGCCCGCCGGCGACCCGGCCGCCGCGCCGGCGCGCCTCGCCCGCGGCTGAGGGAGTCGTCGTCGCCTTGAAACGGCTTTTCCGGTCCGATCCGGTTCAGCGGCTGCTGGCGCGGCTGATCGCCTTCTATATCCGGTTCGTGCATGCGACCAGCCGTCAGACGATCCACGGCGCCGAGATCGTCGCGCGCCAGCTCGCCACCGGCCGGCCATTGATCGGCTGTTTCTGGCACGGCCGCATGATGTTGATGCCCCGCTTCTGGACCGCCCCTGTGCCGATGCGCATGCTCATATCCCGGCATCGCGACGGACGCCTGATCGCGCGCACCATCGCCCTGCTCGGTTTTCCGACGATCACGGGGTCAAGCTCGCGCGGCGGCGCTACGGCGCTGCGCGAGATCGTGCGCACGCTCAAGGACGGCGATTGCGTTTGCGTCACGCCCGACGGGCCGCGCGGGCCGCGCATGCGGGCGGCCCCTGGGCTGGTTGCGGCGGCGAGGCTCGCCGGCGTGCCAGTGATTCCGGCCACCTTCTCCACCACCCGGGGGCGCGAGCTCGGCAGCTGGGACCGGTTGCTGTTCGCCCTGCCCTTCGGGCGCATCGTGTTCGTCATCGGCGAACCGGTCGAGGTTCCGCCCGACGCCGACGAAGCCGCCCTCGAAGCGGCGCGGGCGACGGTCGAGGCGCGGCTCAACGCCGTCACCCGCGCGAGCGGCGGCGGCGCGGCAAGGAAGACGGCGCGCGTATGGCCGAGCGTTGCGGGTTCGCCGGCCGCCCCCGCCCGCCGGGGCCGCTCTTGTGGATACACGCGGCGAGCGTCGGCGAAACCCGCTCGGTCCTCGGCCTGGTTGCGCATCTGACCGGGACGCGCCCCGATCTCGGCCTTCTGTTCACCACCGGCACGCTCACCTCGGCCCGACTGCTCGACGATCTCGTCCGCGACGGCCGGCTGTCGGGGCGCGTCATCCATCAGTTCGTTCCCTTCGACGTCCCCGCCTGGGTCGAGCGTTTTCTCGGCCACTGGCGGCCCGACGCGGCGATCTGGGTCGAGAGCGAGTTGTGGCCGGGCCTGATCGGCGCGGCGCAGGCGCGGCAGCTGCCAATGGCGCTGATCAACGCCCGCATGTCGGCGCGCTCGTTCCGCCGCTGGCTGCGGCTGTCGTCGTTGATGCGCCCGCCGCTCGACGCCTTCGCGCCGTGTCTCGCCCAGAGCGAGGGCGACGCCCTGCGCTTGCGCGCGCTGGGCGCGGCGCAGGCGGCGTGCGTCGGCAATCTCAAATACGACGGCGCGCCGCTCGCCGCCGATCCGGCCGAGCTCGACCGCCTGCGCGCTGCGATCGGCGACCGCCCTGTCTGGCTTGCCGCCAGCACCCATCCCGGCGAGGAAGAAGTCATCGCCGATGCCCATGTCGCCCTCGCTCGCCGGTATCCCCGCCTGCTCGCCATCATCGCGCCGCGTCACGCCGAACGCGGGGCGGCCATTACTGCCGCCCTCGCTGCGCGCGGCCTGCGCGTCGGCCGCCGCGCCGCCGGCGCGGCTCCCGATGCGGCAACAGATGTCTATATCGCCGACACCATGGGCGAACTTGGCCTGTTCTATCGCCTCGCCCGGCTCGCCTTCATCGGCGGCTCACTGGTGCCGCATGGCGGACAGAACCCGATCGAGGCGGCACGGCTGGGCTGCGCGCTGGTCTTCGGCACGCACATGACGAATTTCCGCGAGATCGCCGATGCGCTGATTGCGGCCGGCGGTGCAATCCCCGTCGCCGACGCGGCCGGCCTGATCGACGCGGCGTCGGGCCTGCTTAACGACGCCGAAGCGCGCGCGCGCGTCGCCACGGCGGCGGCGCGCGTTGCCGCCGAGGGCCAGGGCGCGCTCGGGCGGGTGATCGAGGCGCTGACGCCGCTCCTCGCCCGTTTGCCGGCCGCAGGGAACGCGCGTGCGTCCGCCTGAATTCTGGCACCGGCCCGGCGGCCTCGCGCCGGCATTGCTGGCGCCGTTCGGCGCCGCCTATGGCGCGCTGGGCGCGCTCTATGCGTTACGGGCGCGGCCATGGCCCGCGCCGGTGCCGGTGATCTGCATCGGCAACCCGGTCGCCGGCGGTGCGGGCAAGACGCCGACCGCCCTCGCCATCGCCGCTCATCTGCAGAAGGCGGATCTGCGCGTCGCCTTTCTCAGCCGCGGCTATGGCGGCCGGCTCAAGGGGCCGATTGAGGTCGATCCCGCCCGCCACATCGCGCGCGACGTGGGCGACGAGCCCCTGCTGCTCGCCGCCCGAGCGCCCACGTGGGTGGCACGCGATCGCAAGGATGGCGCGCGGGTCGCCATCGCCGAAGGCGCTGACCTTGTGATCATGGATGACGGGTTGCAGAACCCGACACTACGGAAAGACGCGAGCCTCGTCGTCGTCGATGGCGGTTACGGTTTCGGCAATCGACGGGTCATGCCGGCGGGGCCGCTGCGCGAACCGCTGGCCCGCGGCTTGGCGCGCGCCAGCGCCCTCGTGCTGGTTGGCGAGGACGAAACGAACCTCGCCGGCGAACTTGCCCGTCACGCGCCGGTCCTGCGCGCCCGCCTCGTTCCCGACGCCGAGGCGCGACGGCTCAAGAACAAGCGCGTGCTCGCCTTCGCCGGCATCGGCCGACCGGAGAAATTTTTCCGTACCTTGAGCGAACTGGGGGCCGAGGTGACGGACGCGCACGCCTTCGCCGACCATCATTCCTACGCCTCCGACGAGATCATGCGCCTGGTCGAAGATGCAGCGCAACGTCAGGCGACTCCGGTCACCACGGCCAATGATCACGTGCGCCTGCCGCCCGAGGCGCGGGCGATGGTCACGGCGGTCCGGGTCGACCTGGTCTTCGACGACATCGAAGCTCTCGACCGCGCGCTGCGCCCGGCCCTCGACCGGCTTGTGCGGGCGCCGCCGCATGGCTGAACGCGCCGCCTGGCGTCGTTGGTTCACTCATCGTCTCGTCCGGCCGGTCGAGGCGGCGCTGGTCCATGGCCTGTTCGTGCTGTTCCGGGCGTTGCCGCTCGACCGGGCCTCGGCGGCGGGTGGCGCGATCGCGCGGTGGTTGGGGCCGCGCCTTGGCCTGTCGCGGCGCGCCCGGCGCAATCTCGAACGCGCGTTTCCGGGGATCGAGCCGGCCCGCGTCGAAGCGCTGGTGCGCGAGATGTGGGACAATCTCGGCCGCGTCGCCGCCGAGTATCCGCATCTCTCCCGTTTGCGCGTGTTCGAGCCCCGGGCCGAGATCGAGACGCGCGGGTTGGAGTATGTCGACCGGGCGCGCGCCCGCGGCAAGCCGATCATCTTTTTCGCCGCCCATCTCGCCAACTGGGAAATCGCCTCGCTGGTCGCGACGCGTTATGGCGTGCCGGTTCATCTTGTCTATCGCGCGGCCAACAATCGCTGGGTCGATCAGTTGTTTCGCGAGGGGCGGCGCGACATCGCGGGCGGCCTGATCGCCAAGGGGCCGGAGGGGGCGCGCGTCGCTCTGGCCCGGCTCAAGGTCGGCGAGCATCTCGGCATCCTCGCCGACCAGAAAATGAACGACGGCATCCCGGTGCCATTCTTCGGCCGCGATGCGATGACCGCGCCGGCGCTGGCCCAGTTCGCGCTCCGGTTCGATTGCACGGTGCTTCCCGCCCAGGTCGAGCGGCTCGGCGGCGCGCGCTTCCGCGTCACCGTCCATCCGCCGCTCGACATCCAGCGCAGCGACGACCGCCACGCCGATATCCTGGCGACGATGACTGCGGTCAACGTCCTGATCGAGGACTGGGTCCGCCAGCGGCCGGGTCAGTGGCTGTGGGTTCACCGCCGCTGGCCGGACTGACCGGCATCGGCGGAACGAGCAGCGCCGGATCGAGCCGGATATCGAACAGATTGACCCGCCAGTCGAGATGCGGCCCGGTCGCCCGACCGGTCGCACCGACGCGCCCGATCGTCTCCCCCTGGCGGACCCGCGCCCCGGCCGCAACCGTAATCTCGCTCAGATGCGAATAAGCCGTGTTGAGGCCATAGCCATGGTCGATGACAACGGTCTTGCCGGTAAAGAACATGTCGGGATGGGCGAGGCTGACGATGCCGTCCGCCGCCGCAACCACCGGCGCGCCGGGTGGGGCCGCGATATCGACGCCGACATGCGGCGTGCGCGGCTGGCCGTTGAGGATGCGCTGGCTGCCATAAACCCCGCTGATCGGGCCGACGACCGGCCAGACGAAGCCGGAGCGGAACAGCGTTTCGGTTGTGTCGCGGGCCCGCACGGCGGCGACTTGCGCCACATCGTCCTTGATCCGCTGCAGGTCTTCGGGCGACGGCGTCACCTGCCGTTCGGGCAGGCCGTCGATGCGCTGGATCGCCCATTCGCGTCGCGCCACGGCAAGGCGCATGGTCTCGCGCCGTCCGTCGGGGAAGACAAGGTCGAGCGTCGCCTCCGGCCCCGCGTCGCGCCCGAAGCCGATCAGGAAGCCGCCATCGGGGGCGACGCGCACCGACCGGCCGTCGAAGACGACGCTAGCGCCCGCGGGCGCGCGGGCGAAGACCAGCCCCCCTTGCACGAACGGGCCGTCGAACGCCACCTCGGCGGCGGATGCGGCGACCGGCGTCAGGACGATGGCAAGAAGCGCCAGCAGCCGTTTCACAGGAGATCGCCCTGCTTGTCGTCGGCCCGCTTGCGTGTCGGCTTCGCTGGTGTCCTGGCCTTGGTCCTCGAGGGGGCCGCACCGCCCGCATCGACGACCCGCACGCCGACCTCGCCATCGTGGAAGCGCAGGCCAAGCGTCGCGTCCGGTTGGGCCGCCGCCGCCGACATCACCGGATGGCCGGCCGCGTCATGGACGAGAACGAAACCGCGTTCGAGAACGCGGGCATAGGAAAAGCTTTCGAGCAGATCGCCGCGCGCGGCAAGATGTTCCGCGAGCCGGTCAAGCCGGCGGGCGAAAGCCGCCTGTAGTCGCCCGCCCAGTTCGCCGACGCGGGCGCGCCCGTCGCCGAGCAACCGGCCGGTGCCGCGATAGGCGGCGAGAAGCCGTGCCGCGCGTTCCTTGAGCAGGTCCTTCGCCCGCTCGAATTGCTGGCGCGGATGGGCGAGGCGGGCGAAACTTTCGGCCACCCGCGCCCGGCGCGCCTCGACGAGATTGGCCGCCGCCAGCCGCAGCCGCCCGACGCGGTCGTCGAGACGCTGGGCGTAATCCTCGATCAGCCGGCGCGGATCGCCGAGACCGCGTCCCAGCCCCTCGACCCGCGTGCGGCGTTCCTCGACCAGGCGACGCAGGGCGGAGACGAGCCGCCGTTCGTCGCGCAGCAGATCGGCGAGGAGTTCGGCGCGCACCGGCACCGCCATTTCGGCCGCCGCCGTCGGCGTGGGCGCGCGCACGCTCGCCGCGAAATCGATCAGCGTCGTGTCGGTTTCGTGGCCGACGGCGGAGATCAGCGGAATGACGCTCGCCGCCGCCGCGCGCACGACGATTTCCTCGTTGAACGCCATCAGGTCTTCGAGGCTGCCGCCGCCGCGCGCGACGATCAGCACATCGGGGCGCGGCACGTCGTCGCCCGGCGACAGCTTGTTGAAGCCGCGAATCGCCTCGGCAATCTGCGCCGCCGCATCCTCACCCTGGACCGCGACCGGCCAGAGCAGGACATGGCGCGGAAACCGGTCGGCCAAGCGATGCAGGATATCGCGAATCACCGCCCCGGTCGGCGAGGTGACGACGCCGATCACGTCGGGCAGGAAAGGCAGCTTGCGCTTGCGCGCCGGATCGAACAGCCCTTCGGCGGCGAGGCGCTGGCGGCGTTCCTCGATCATCTTGAGGAGCGCGCCCGCCCCGGCGAGCTCCATCCGATCGACGATCAGCTGATAGCTCGATTTGCCGGCATAGGTGGTGAGCCGGCCGGTGCACACCACCTCCATTCCTTCTTCCGGCCGGAGCCCGAGCCGGGCGAGCGTGCCTTTCCAGATCACCGCATCGAGCACCGCGCTTTCGTCCTTGAGGCGCAGATAGCAATGCCCGGAACCGGGAATCGACGGGCGGGAGATTTCGCCGCGCACGCGCACATAGCCGAACGCGCCCTCGACCGTCCGCTTGATCGCGGCCGACAGCTCGCCGACCGAATATTCGGGCAGGTTGGGGCGCAGGGGCGAATCGGGCGGGGCAGAATCTTCGCTCATGGCAGCTCGCGGACTTTATGATACAAGCCGCCGGCAGCCAAAGGATAGTGGACTGATCGATGCGCATTCTCGTGGTCGGATCGGGCGGACGCGAGCACGCCCTGTGCTGGGCGATCGCCGCCTCGCCGCTATGCGACAAGCTTTACTGCGCGCCGGGCAATGCCGGCATCGCGGCCGAGGCCGAGTGTGTGCCGATCGGCGCCGAGGACGTGCCGGCCCTGGTCGCCTTCGCCGCACGCGAGCGGATCGATTTCGTCGTCGTCGGCCCCGAGGGGCCATTGGTCGCCGGGCTGGTCGATCACCTCGCCGAAGCGGGCATCAAGGCCTTCGGGCCGAGTGCCGCCGCCGCCGCGCTCGAAGGCTCCAAGGGCTTCACCAAGGATCTGTGCGCCAAATACGGCATCCCGACCGGCGCCTATGGCCGCTTCCGCGATGCCGAGGCGGCGCGCCGTTTCGTGCGCGAGCGCGGCGCGCCAATCGTGGTCAAGGCCGACGGGCTCGCCGCCGGCAAGGGCGTAACCGTGGCGGCGACGGTGGACGAGGCGCTGGCCGCAATCGACGCGGCGATGGTTGGCGGGCGCTTCGGCGCGGCGGGCGCGGAAGTGGTGGTCGAGGAATTTCTCGGGGGCGAAGAAGCGAGCTTCTTCGCTCTGTGCGACGGCGTGAACGCCATCCCCCTCGCCGCGGCGCAGGATCACAAGCGGGTGGGCGACGGCGACACCGGCCCCAATACCGGCGGCATGGGCGCCTATTCGCCCGCACCCGTGATCACCTCGGCGGTGGCCGAGGAAGTAATGGCGCGCATCGTCCGCCCGACCGTCGCCGGCATGGCGAAAGAAGGCCGGCCGTTCAAAGGCGTGCTGTTCGCCGGGCTGATGATCGGGCGCGACGGGCCGCAGCTTATCGAATTCAACGTGCGATTCGGCGACCCCGAATGCCAAGCGCTGATGGCCCGCCTCAAGTCGGACGTGCTGCCGGCGCTGATCGCCGCAACCGACGGTCAGTTGCGGAATTTCGACCTGCGCTGGCACGACCAGGCCGCGCTGTGCGTCGTCATGGCGGCGAAGGGCTATCCGGGCGATTACCGCAAGGGCACCGAGATTCGCGGCCTCGACCGCGCCGCCGCCGTCAACGGCGTCACCGTCTTTCACGCTGGCACCAAAGCCGAAGGCGGTCGTATTCTGGCCAATGGCGGCCGGGTCCTCGGCGTCACGGCGACGGCGGGGACGGTCAATCAGGCACGCGACCTCGCCTACCGGGCGGTCGACGCCATTGACTGGCCGGACGGCTTCTGCCGGCGCGACATCGGCCACCGGGCGATTGCCAGGGCAGCCGCGGAGACAAGGTAATGGCCGAAGGCACGACCCAGACGACGCTGTCCTATCCGTTCGAGACGGCGCCCGCGCCCGGTGCGACGCTCGAGGTGGCGTCCGGCGTGCATTGGGTGCGCATGCCGCTACCCTTCCCGCCGGACCATATCAATCTGTGGCTGCTTGCCGACGGCGACGGTTGGATCATCGTCGATTCCGGCCTTGCCCGCGACGACACCAAGGCCCATTGGGAACAGATTTTCGCCGCGACGCTGGGCGGCAAGCCGGTGACGCGCGTCGTTATTACCCATTTCCATCCCGACCATATGGGCCTCGCCGCATGGCTGTGTCAGCGCTGGGGCGTCGAGGCGTGGATGACCGCCGGCGAGTGGTATCAGGCGCGCGCCGTCCATGCGTTGGGCGCGCCGGCCGATGTCGCGCAGAAGGCCGAGTTTTACCGGGCGAATGGCGTCGGCGGCGATCTGCTCGGCCAGTACGCGACGCCGGAAAATTTTTACCGCCGCGGCGTGCCCGAGATTCCGCCGTCCTTCCGCCGCCTGCGCGGCGGCGAGGCCTTTTCCGTCGGCGGTCGCGCCTGGACGCCGATCATCGGCCGCGGCCACGCCCCCGAGCACGCCTGCCTGTGGTGCGCCGATCTCGGCGTAATGATCGGCGGCGATATCCTGTTGCCGCGCATTTCGCCCAATGTCAGCGTCTGGCCGGCCGAGCCATACGCCAACCCGCTGCACGACTATCTCGATTCGCTGTCGAATTTCGCTCATATCCCGGCTGACGCGCTGATCCTGCCGGCGCACGGGCTGCCCTATCGCGGCGTGCATCCGCGCATCGCCGAGCTGCGCGCCCATCATGCCGAGCGTCTCGATCGGCTCGCCAACCATCTCGGTAAGCCGCTCTGCGGCGTCGACTGTTTCCCGCTGCTGCTCCGCCGGCCGATCGGGCCGCACAATATGGGCTTGGCGCTGGGCGAGGCGCTCGCCCATCTCCACCATCTCGAACGCACCGGCCGGGTGGCGCGCGAAAAGGACGCGCACGGCGTCTGGCGCTTCGCCGCCCGGCGCTAGGCGCGCGGCCTAGAGATAGATGCCGCGATCGAGGATGAGCGAGGTGTATTCGCGATAGGTCATGCCGAGCTCTTCGGCCCGGCGCAGGCGGCGCAGCGCGATCTCGCGCCCCGGCGTTTTCCATGCCGCCTTGTGGGCCCGCCGCCAGCAGTGATAATTCCAGTCATTGGCGATGCGCGGTTCGTCGTCGAGCGGCGGCCCGCCGTTATGGCCCAACGTCGGTCGTTCGGCGAGCAGGGTTTCCGTCATCGCGCGGCCTCGTATCGACAAATGCCACTTCTTGTTGTTTCAGCAAGGGTCGTGCCGGCGGAAAACTGGCGGAAAACCGCCCTTCGGCCGAGATTGCGGCGGCGCCCCTTGCCCGGAAAACAGGCAGGCCGATGAAAACCTGTGCGCGCAATCAGCGCCGGGCGCGGAAGAAATCGCGGAGCAGCAACGCCGCCCGTACTTCCTCAAACCCGCCATAGACCTCTGGCCGGTGATTGCAGGTCGGCTGGGTGAAAATGCGCGGCCCGTGCTCGACGCTCCCGCCCTTGGGGTCGCTTGCCCCGTAATAGACCCGGCGCAGCCGGGCGAGCGCGATGGCCTGGGCGCACATCGGGCAGGGCTCCAGCGTCACATACAGGTCGCAGGCGGCGAGATGTTTTGCCCCCAGCCGCTGGGCGGCGGCGCGGATGACCAGCATTTCGGCGTGCGCGGTGGGGTCGCGGGCGGTTTCGACGAGGTTATGCGCCGCCGCCAGGACCTCGCCGCTGTCGCCGTCGACCATCACCGCCCCCACCGGCACCTCGCCGGCGGCGGCGGCCTTTTCAGCCTCGGCCAGGGCCCGCTCCATATGGGATCGTCGTTCCTGCTGCATGACGGGACTTAACCACGACCGCGACTTGGTGGTAAACCTTCCCTCGCCATGTCACGCCCCCTCATCGGCATCACCCTCGATTCGGAACCGGCCGGCGGCTGGTCGAAAATGCCGTGGTACGCGCTGCGCCAGAACTACTGCGCCGCCGTGGTCGCCGCCGGCGGCCTGCCCTTCGCGCTGCCCCACGAGCCGGAGATGGCGGCCGAATATCTCGGCCGGATCGACGGCCTGGTCGTCACCGGCGGCGCGTTCGACGTCGACCCGGCGCTGTTCGGCGCGTCGGCCCGCCACGCCACGGTCAAGACCAAGGACCGCCGCACCGCCTTCGAGCATGCGATTGCCGCCGCCGCCGTCGCCGCCGACAAGCCGGTGCTCGGCATCTGCGGCGGCCAGCAGCTGCTCAACGTCGTCCTCGGCGGCACGCTGATCCAGCATATCCCCGACGAGGTGCCGGGCGCCCTCGCCCACGAACAGCCGAACCCGCGCACCGAGGCCGGCCACAAGGTGAGCGTGGTCGCGGGAACCCTTCTCCACCGCGTCGTCGGGACGCTGGAGATGCCGGTCAATTCCGCCCACCATCAGGCGGTGAAGGATATCGGCCCCGGAATCGTCGTCAACGCCCGCGCGCCCGACGGCGTGATCGAGGGCATTGAGGATCCGCGCCGGCGCTTCTGCCTCGGCGTCGAGTGGCACCCCGAATATTCGATCAGCCCCGGCGACGGCCGGATTTTCGCCGCCCTCGTGCGCGCCGCCGCGGGCGCCTGAGCGTCATGACCGCCGCCGCTCCGGCCAAGGGCGAACGCATCGCCAAGGTGATGGCGCGCGCCGGTCTGTGTTCGCGCCGCGAGGCCGAACGCTGGATCGCCGAGGGCCGCGTCGCCATCGACGGCAAGGCGCTGACCAGCCCGGCGGTGACGGTGACGGCCGAGAACGCGGTCACCGTCGACGGCAAGCCGCTCCGCCCGCCCGAACGACCGCGCCTGTTCCGCTTCCACAAGCCGCACGGCGTGCTGACCACCGCCAGCGACCCCGAGGGACGCCGGACCATCTATGACGGCATGCCGGCGGGCCTGCCGCGACTGATGCCGGTCGGGCGGCTCGACTTTACCTCGGAAGGGCTGCTGCTCCTGACCAATGACGGCGCGATCAAGCGCCATCTGGAACTGCCGGCTACCGGCTGGGTGCGGCGCTATCGGGTGCGCGTGTTCGGCGTTCCCGACGCGGCGGCATTCGCCCGCCTTGCCAAGGGCCTGGTCATCGACGGCGTCGCCTATGGACCGATCGAGGCGCATCTCGACCGCGCGAGGAGCGAAAGCGCGTATGGCCGCAACACCTGGATCACCATGGCGCTGACCGAAGGCAAGAACCGCGAGGTGCGCCGGGTATGCGAATATCTCGGCTTTCCGGTCAACCGCCTGATCCGCGTCGCCTATGGGCCGTTTCAGCTCGGCGATCTGCCGGCCGGGAGGATCGAGGAAGTGCCCACCAAGGTGTTGCGCGACCAGCTCGGCGTGACGCTGGCCGGCGCGCCGCTCGGCGCGGCGGCACGCAAGGCGCAGCGGGAACGCGGGCGCTGATGCGCGTCGTCGGCGGCAAGCATCGCGGCCGCAAGCTCGCCGCGCCGGCCGATGAGCGCATCCGCCCGACCAGCGACCGGGCACGCGAATCGCTGTTCAACATCCTCGCCCATGGCCGGTTTGCGCCCGGCGGCATTTCGGCCGTGCAGGACGCCCGGGTGCTCGACGCCTTCTGCGGCACCGGCGCGCTTGGCCTCGAGGCGCTGTCGCGCGGCGCCGCTCATGCTGTGTTCATCGACAGCGACAAGGCGGCCCTCGATCTGGTGCGCGCCAACATCGTTGCTCTCGGCGAGACCGGCCATGCTCTCGTCCGCCCTGCCGATGCCGTGCGCCCCGGAAAGCTACCGGCCGGGGCCCCCGGGCCATGCACCGTCGCCTTCCTCGACCCGCCCTATGGCAGCGGGCTCGCCGGGCAGGCGCTCGCCGCTCTTGCCGAGAACGGGTGGCTCGCCGACGGCGCGGTCTGCGTCGTCGAGACGGCGGCGCAGGAAGCGCTTGCGCTGCCGCCGCGTTTCGCCGCTATCGACGAACGCCGCTACGGCAAGGCGAAACTCACCTTCCTGCGCTACGCGCCCGCCGGCTAGCCGGACCGGCGGCACCAGAACTGGAACATGCCGACGAAGGCGTCGGGATGCGCCGCCTCGAACGCTTCCCAGCGATCGAGGTCGAGGGCATCGGCGTCGCCGGCGAAGCGCCGCCACGCCGCGGCTGTCGCCGTCGGCAGCTCGAAGCCGCGGAAATCGAGGCCAAGCGTCGCCAGCGCCGCCTTGAGCCGCGTCGGCGTGAAGCGATGCTCGGCGACATGGAACAGGAGATCGCGGCAGGCCGACAGCGAATAGAAATCGACGAAACGCCGCACGCCGGTGCGCCAGTCGCGCACATCGTCCGGCGCATCGAGCGCAATTTGGCGCAGGGCGCGGATGCCCTCGGGCGTCGCCGGCAGGCCGCGGCGCGCGATCTCGTTCCGCGCGGCGACGATGTCGGCGCGGCCGCGCGCGCTGTAGAGGGCCACGCGCATCGCCCCGCCGGGCCTGAGGCGGCGGACCAGCGCCGCCCAGCCGGCCAGCGGGTCGGCCATGTGATGGAGCACGCCGATGGCCTCGATGGCGTCGAACGACCGGTCGAGGGCGGCAAGATCGAGGATGTCGGCCTGCAAAAACTCGATATCGCCGACGCCGGAACGTTGCGCCATGCGCGCCGCATAGGCGAGGCTCGCGCGGCTGAGATCGCAGGCGAGGATGTTCGCCCCAGCCCCGTAGGCGAAGGCCGCCGCCACCGCCTGGCGGCCGGTGCCGCAGCCGGCGATCAGCACGTCGAGCGGCCCGGCGAAGCGCGCCGCCGCTTCGGGGCCGAAATAACGGACGATTCGTTCACGCCGCTCGCCGAGGCGCGGCGGGGCGAGCGACAGCCAGCGCGGATAGGGATTTTCCTCGTATTGCGCGCGCACCGCCTGCGAGGTGGCGTCGCGTTCGGGGACGAGGCGCGGGATCGCGGCCCGCAGCGCCGCTTCTTGCGCATCGGGCGCAGCCGGCGGCGGGCGATACATGGCTGCAAGCAGCGCCGGCCATTCGCCATCGGGCAACGCCGCCAGCGCCGCCGTTTCCTCGGGCGTGACGAACCAGGCATATTCGTTGTTTTCCGCCTGCTGGGCCAACGCTGCCGCGACCATGCGCCAAATCGGCGTCGGTGCCGCCGCCGCCCGGCCGAGCAGCGCGGCGCGCAAGGCGGTGACAAACCGCTCGAACGGCGCGTCGTGGCATATGCCCCTGGTCAGCACGGCATGAAACAGCGGATCGGCGAGAAGGCCGCCTTCGCCATCGAGGAGTTCGTCCGCCGCCGCGCGCCAGCCCGCTGCCCCGGCCTGCGCCGCCCGCGCCCGGAACGCTGGCATGCCGGCGAGGCAGTTGATCGCGCTGCGCATCAGGCGCTGATGGTCGATATCGGGATGGGCGAAACACGCCGCCAGCGCTGCCGCCACCTCCGCCCCCGGGCCGAGATCGTAGCGCACGAGCAATCCGGCGAGGAGCCGCGCCGGCTCGCCGGCCGCCGGATCGCGGGCGACGGCGAGCACCAGTTCGCCGAGCGCCGCCGGCTCCTGCCGCGCCTGCAGGAGTTCGAGCGCGCGGCGGTGATGCGCGGCGGCGGCCCCGGCCGGCGCGGTCATCGGCGGCCGAACAGCCGCTCGATGTCGGCGAGTTTCAGTTCGACATAGGTCGGCCGGCCGTGATTGCACTGGCCGGAATGCGGCGTCGCCTCCATCTGGCGCAGAAGCGCATTCATCTCGTCGGCCGTCAGCCGCCGGCCGGCGCGCACGCTGCCGTGGCAAGCCATGGTCGAGCACACTTCGGCGAGCTTCTCCTTGAGCGACAGCGCCTCGCCGTATTCGGCGATTTCATCGGCAAGGTCGCGGATCAGGGCCTTGACGTCGGCAGCGCCCAGCAGCGCCGGCGTCTCGCGCACCGCGACCGCCCCGGGGCCGAAGGATTCGATCGTCAGGCCGAGTTCGGCGAATTCGGCGAGGCGCGGCATCAGGCGGGCGAGCGCCGCCTCATCGAGCTCGACCACTTCGGGAATCAGCAACGTCTGGCGCTTGATCCCGCCGGCATCGAGATCGCGCTTCATCTTCTCGTAGACAAGGCGTTCATGCGCCGCGTGCTGATCGACGATCACCACCCCGTCGGCGGTCTGGGCGACGATATAGGTTTCATGTACCTGGGCGCGGGCGACGCCGAGCGGATAATCCCCGGCCACGACCGGCGAGGCAGCCGGCGCGGGCATCTCGGCGTGGGCCGAAGGTTGGGCGAGGCCGGCGAGCGGCGCCTGATAGGCGGCGGCCGCCTCGGCGAGGCCCGGCGCGTAACGCGCACCCCCCGATGGCGGCGCCGGCCAGGACGGCGCGCCCGCGCCCGGCCGCAACGCGCCGAGCGCGCCGGTGGATACGGTCGTCGATGCACGGAACCCGGCGGCGGCCAGCGCATGGCGCAATGCGCCGACGATCAGCCCGCGCACCAGCCCCGCGTCGCGGAAGCGCACCTCGGCCTTCGCCGGGTGAACGTTGACATCGACCTCTTCCGCCGCCAGCTCGACGAACAGCGCCACCGCCGGGTGGCGGTCGCGGGCGAGAAAATCGGCATAGGCGGCGCGCACCGCGCCGGCGAGCAGCTTGTCGCGCACCGGCCGGCCGTTGACGAACAAGTACTGATGCTGCGCGTTGGCCCGGTTATAGGTCGGCAGGCCCGCATGGCCCGACAGGCGCACGCCCTCGCGCGTCGCCTCGATGGGAATCGCGTTGTCGAAAAAATCGCGCCCGATCACCGCCGCGAGGCGTGCAAGGCGCACCTGCGCCGGGTCGGCGGCGGCGAGGTCGGGTCCGGCGAGCTTGAGCAGCGCGCGGCCGGCCGTCGCGTCGTTCACATAAAAGGCGACGCGCGGATGGGCCATGGCGAGGCGCTGCACCGCGTCGAGGGCGGCATTGAGCTCGGCGCGCTCGCCCTTGAGAAACTTGAGCCGTGCCGGCGTTGCGTAAAACAGGTCGCGGATTTCGACCCGCGTCCCCGGCGGGTGGGCAGCCAGCACGGGCGCCGCCTTGCGGCCGCCGTCGACCGCGATCGCCCACGCCGCCTCGTCGCCGCGCCGGCGGCTGACGATCGACAGCCGCGCCACCGCGCCGATCGACGGCAGCGCCTCGCCGCGAAAGCCGAGGGTCGAGATGCGCAGAAGATCGTCGTCGGGCAGCTTCGATGTGGCGTGCCGCTCGACCGCGAGGTCGATCTCCTCGCGCGACATGCCGCCGCCGTCGTCGACGACCGCAATCAGGCTCTTGCCAGCCTCGCCCAGCGTCACTTCGATGCGCACGGCGCCGGCATCGAGGGCGTTTTCGACCAGTTCCTTGACCGCCGCCGCCGGACGCTCGATCACCTCGCCGGCGGCGATGCGGTTGACCACCGTCTCGGGCAGGCGGCGCAGGGTCATGACATACCCTGCATGTATTGCCGGGCCAGTTTCTTGCCGTCCTCGACCGCCGGCTGGTCGAACGGATCGACGCTGAGAAGATGCGCGGCGACGATGGTCTCGATCATGAAATGCATCAGCAGCGCGCCGAGGCCGTGCGCGTCGAGCGCCGCGAGGCGCAGGATGCGCACTGGCCGGCCCTTGCGGGCCAGTGTCTCGGCCGTCGCGCGCTGCGAGGCGTCAAGAAGATCGCCCATCGTCCGCCCGGCGAGCCAGTCGAGCGCCGGATCGCCGAGATCGCCGGCCGCGAAACGCGGGCCGCGGCCGCGCGCATCGCCCATGACGACGGTGAACATCTTGTCGGCCGGACCGTCGAGATAAAGCTGCACCTGGCTGTGCTGGTCGACCGTGCCGAGGGCGCGGATCGGCGTCGTGCCCTTGCCGCCCTTGCCGAGGCTTTCGGCCCAGAGCTGGCAGAACCACAGGCCGAACGGCGCAAGGCGGTCGATATAGGGCAGGATCACCGTCTGCGAGACGCTGCGCGTGCTGGCAAGCGCCGCGCCGACCGCCGCCCCGATCGCCGGCGGCGAGCGGCGCGGATCGTCGGCCAGCGCTGCGACCAGCGCCGCAAGCGCCCCGGCGCGCACGGCGCGGATATCGACCCCGGCAATCGCTGCCGGCAACAGGCCGGTCACCGACAGGACCGAGAAGCGGCCGCCGACCTGCGGATCGTGGTCGATGATCGGCAGGCCGAGCCGTCCGGCCAGCCGGCGCAGTGGATTGTCCGTCGGCTCGGTAATCGCGGTGACGCGTTCGCCGAGGCTGGCCGGCGATATCGCCTTGGCCAGGCGCGGCAGGAAGGCGAGCGCCTGGGCCATTGTTTCGGCCGTGCCGCCGGATTTCGAGACGACGATCGCGCCGGTGCGCGCAAGATCGAGGCCGCCGACAAGACGCTCGAACCCGTCGGGATCGACGTTCTCGGCGAACCACAGGCGCGGCGCGTTGCCCGGCGACGCGGCCGACCCGAGGCCGCCATCGGCGAGCGCGCACAGCGTCCGCCCGCCGAGGCTCGACCCGCCGGTGCCGAGGACGACGACATGGGCGAGACCGCGATAGCGTTGCGCCGCCGCGTCGATCGCGGCGAGATCGTCGGTACGCGCGGGCAAGCGCAACAGCGGCAGCGTGGCGTCGGCGCGGGCCTGGCGCAGCCGCGTCAGCGCCGGACGAGTCGCCTCCAGGACCGGCGCGAAGTCAGCCTCAGCGAGGCCGTGCCGGCCGATCGCGGCCGCGAAACAATGATCGACATCGTGCGCGAACGCCGTAAAAGGGGTCGAATCCGCCATCGCAAGGGATTCGGCGACCTCAGCCGCCGCCGGCCGGTGGCGCGCCAACCGGCGGCGTAAGCTCGGCCAAGCCGTCCGGCTCGCCGACGACGACCGTCAGCAGCCGGTCGGGATCGAGCAGATGGCGGGCGACGCGGCGCACGTCGCCAATCGTCACCGCCTCGATCAGGCTGTTGCGCCGCTGGAAATAATCGACGCCGAGCTTGTCGTACTGGACAGCCACCAGCATGCGCGCGATGCGCGAGGTTGAATCGAACGACAGCGCCCACGATCCGGTAAGATAGGTCTTGGCGTCGGCCAGTTCCTTCTCGCTCGGCCCGTTCTCGCCCATGCGCCGCCATTCCTCGCGGATCACCTCAAGCGAGCGGGCGACGCGGGCGTTTTCGCTCGCCGTCCCGCCGATCAGCAGCCCGGTGCGGTCGAGCGGCGACAGCGCGCTGTAGACCGAATAGGCGAGACCGCGTTTCTCGCGCACCTCCAGCGTCAGGCGGGAATTGAAGCCGCCGCCGCCGAGAATGTAATTCATCACCGTCGCGGCATAGAAATCGGGATCGTTGCGCTTGAGCCCGCCTTCGCCGAAGACGACGGCGCTTTGCGGCACCGGCCGCCGGATGACGATGGTCCGGCCGAGGCCGGCGGGCTTCACTTCCATGACCGATCCCGGCGTGGCCCTGGCCGGCAACCCGCCAAAGGCGCGGTCAAGCCATGCCGCGAGCTCCGGCGCGGTAATGTCGCCGACCGCGCCGACGATCAGGTTGTCGCGCGCCAGCCGGGCCGCGACGAAGTCGCGCATATCCTTCTCGCCGACGGTTTTCACGCTCTCGGGCGTGCCGCGCACCGGCCGGCCATAGGGATGGCCGGGAAACGCCGTCGCCATCCAGGTCCGCCGCGCGATCTGGCCGGGATTTTCGGCGTCACGGCCGAGGCCGGTCAGCGTCGCGGCACGAACCCGATCGATATCGGCGGCGTCGAAACGCGGCCGGGTCAGCGCCAGGCGCAGCATGTCGGCGGCGACGTCGCGGTTTTCCTTGAGGGTCTTGGTCGAGCCCTGGAAGGTGTCGAGCCCGGTGTTGAAATCGAGCGAGATGCTGCGGTCTTCGAGCGCCCGCTGGAAGGCGAGACGGTCGAGATCGCCGGCCCCTTCGGTCAACAGATTGGCGGCAAGCTGGGCGAGCCCTTCCTTGCCGGCCGGATCGAGGGCCGATCCGCCGCGGAAGCTGAACTCGACGGCGACGATCGGCAGGGTCGGGTCGCGCACCAGCCAGGCTTCGATACCGCCGGGGCTGACCACGCGCTCGGGATCGGCCGCCGCTTGCGCCGTGCCGAACGACGCAAAAAAGGCGAGAACGACAAGGACGTAACGCAACGAAAAGCCACGGATCATGGACGGTACTCGCTTGGTTAGCGTCAGCTGCCGGGGCGCGGCAACAGAACGCCGGTGACCGATCTTTCCTCACGCAGCACATAACGGGCGGCGGCGGTGACCTCGGCTGCGGTCACCGCGCCGATGCGGTCGGGCCACGCCTCGACGTCGTCGACCGTCTGGCCGATGGCGAGCGCCGTGCCGATCACTCGCGCCCCCGTCTGCAGGCTGTCGCGCGCGAACACGGCCGAGGCGCGCATGCGCTGCTTGGCGCGCTCGACATCGCCGGCCGACACGCCCTCGACCAGGACGCGCCGGATTTCCTCGTCGAGCGCCGCCTCGAGATCGGCCGGCGAAACGCCGGGCGCCGGGGTGGCGAACATCGCAAAGCGGGTCAGGTCGATGGCGTCGGGCGTGTAAAACGCGCCGGCGGCAGTGGCCACCCGCCGGTCGAGAACCAGCGCGCGATAGAGCTGGCTGGTGCCGCCGCTGCCGAGCACCTCGGCCAGCACTTCGAGCGGATAGGCATGTTCGCGCGCGCCGGCGACATAGCTCGGCGCGAGATAGACCCGGCTCAGCGACGGTTCGCGCACCCGCGTGTCCTTGATCGTGACGCGCCGCGCCGCCTCGGGCGGCGGCTCCTGCGGGCGCAGGCGCGGCGCAATCGGGCGCGCCGAGATCGGCCCGTAATATTTTTCGGCGAGCGGTTTGAGATCGGCCGCGGTGATGTCGCCGGCGACGATCAGGATGGCGTTGTTCGGCGCGTAATAGCGGCGGTACCAATCGAGCGCATCGGCGGTGTTGAGCCCGCGCATCTCGTGCTCCCAGCCGATCACCGACCGGCCATAGGGATGGTTGAGATAGAGCGCCGCCTGCATCTGCTCGCGCATGCGGGCGCGCGGATCGTTATCGAGCACGCTGACGCGCGCGGTGCGGCCATCGTTCGCCGGTGCGACCTCCACGCACAGATCACGCAAGTAGATCATCGGTTCGCCGATGACGGTCTTCATGCCAATGCGCTCCGGATGACGCGCCGGATTCGCCTTGAGGCTCACGTCTTGAGCGGCCATGCCGTGATCGCTGGTGAAGACAAAGAGCGTCGAGTCGAGCAGACCTTTCGCCGCCAGCATGTCGAGCACTTGACCGAGCCGATGATCAGTCTCTTCAATCGCTGCGCGTAAGCCGTCACTGTGCGGACCGTAATCGTGTCCGGCCCCGTCGGTAAGCGCGAACTCGTGTGCGACCAGCACC